>QMMB01000218.1 GCA_003647035.1 Deltaproteobacteria bacterium
AAAAAATCCGCGAGAACTGATCCAATGGCAGATACCTCAGACATCAAAAAAGGCTTCAAGATGCTCATCGATGGCGTGCCCTACGCCGTCGTCGGCCACCAGTTCGTGAAGCCGGGCAAAGGCCAAGCGTTCGTCCGGACTCGCATCAAGAACATGATGACGGGCGCAGTCATCGACCGGACGTTCAAGAGCGGCGAAAAGCTCGAGAAGGCCGACACCGAAGAGCGCACGATGCAGTACCTCTACCAGGAGGGTGACGCGCGGGTGTTCATGGACACCCGGAGCTACGAGCAACTCTCTTTGTCGAACGAGCAGCTCGGCGACAATGTGCACTACCTCCTCGACGGGACCGAGGTGGACATCATGCTCTTCGAGGGCCGTCCCATCGGCGTCACCCCCCCGACGTTCGTCGAGGTCGTAGTCACCGAGACCGAGCCCGGCTTCAAAGGCGACTCGAGTGGAAACACGACGAAACCTGCGACTTGCGAAACCGGGCTACAGGTCAACGTGCCACTCTTCGTCAACACCGGCGACAAGCTGAAGGTCGACACGCGCACGGGCGACTACGTGGAACGCGTCAAAGGCTGAGTGGTCGCGTGGCGGCGCCCGCCGATCCAGCTGTGCTGCAGATCTTGGCGCGCCGCGCCGTGGTTCTGAGCTCCGTTCGGCGCTTCTTCGAAGACCGCGAGTTCGTGGAGGTCGAGACACCCGCGCTCGTGCCCTCCCCCGGGCTCGACGTGCATCTCGGGGCATTCGAGGTGCGGACGCCGAAAGGAGAGCCGGCCGGTTGGCTGGCGACGAGCCCAGAATACCAGATGAAGCGTCTTTTGAGCGCAGGCGCCAAACGCATTTTCCAACTCTGCCGAAGCTACCGCGGCGAGGAACATGGCCGGCATCATGAGCGCGAGTTCACGATGCTCGAGTGGTACCGGGCCGACGCTACGTCCGACGACGTGATTCGCGACACCGAGGAACTAGTCGCCTTCATCGCCGACGCAATGGCGAACAGCGGGGACCATCTCCTTGCTTCCCAGCAGGAATCCACCCCTGAAACATGGGGGCTGTCCTCTCTTGCGGCACCGTGGCGACGGGTGACCGTAGAAGAGGCGCTCGAGTTGCACGCGAACGTCGCGCTCGAAACCTTGGCGGATGACGACGAGCGGTTCTTTCGCTTGTGGGCGGAAGACGTTCAGCCGCGACTCGGGAGCGAGCGGCCGGTGGTCGTCACTGACTGGCCGTCCTCGATGGCGTCGCTTGCGCGCCTCAAGGAGAACGGGATGGCAGACCGGTTCGAGGTGTTCTTTCGCGGAGTGGAGCTTTGCAACGGCTTCGGGGAGCTGACCGACCCCGCAGAGCAGAGACGGCGCTTCGAACAGGACCAAGCCGCCCGCCAGGCGGTGGGCGCCCCCGTCTATCCGATCGACGAGCGGTTTCTCGACGACTTGGAACGGGGCATGCCGCAAAGCGGAGGCAACGCGCTCGGAGTCGACCGCTTGCTGATGCTGCTTGTGGGCGCCGACTCGATTCAGGACGTCATGCCGTTTCCCGAGGAACGATTGTAGGCGCCACCGCGGGTCGTGGCCGGTTCTACGGGCCTATTGCGACTGCTTTGTCTCGTCGGCCTTGGCGCGCTCCCACATCTCGTCGAGCTCGGGCTCATCGTAGTCGCGAAGGCTCTTACCCTCGGCTTGGGCGGCGAGCTCGCAATGCCGGAAGCGTGTGGAGAAGCGATTGAGCGAACCGCGAAGCGCAGCTTCCGGGTCTAGGCCTTGCTTGCGACCATAGGTCGCCAAGGCAAACAAGAGGTCGCCAAGCTCGTGCTCGAGAGCGGCCATGTCCTCGCTTTGCGCCGCCTCGTCGAGCTCTTTCAGCTCTTCGTCGACCTTGTCGCGCGGGCCTCCGGCGTCAGGCCAGTCGTAGCCCACAGCACTTGCCTTTTCTCCGATGCGCACGGCGCGCAGCAGGCTCGGTAGCGCGACCGGCACCCCGCTGAGCGCACCACGCTCCTTCTTCTCTTTGGCCTTGATGGCCTCCCAGCTGTTGATCGCGCCACTCGCATCGTCGACCTGCTCGTTTCCGAAGACCCACGGATGTCGTCGAACCAGCTTCTCGTGAATCGCATCGACCACACCATCGATGTCGAACCAGCCTTTTCGATCTGTGAGCGCCGCCTGAAAGACGACTTGCAATAAAAGGTCCCCGAGCTCCTCCCGAAGCATCTCGGGCGTTCCGTTGTCGATGGCGTCGACGACTTCATGCGCCTCCTCGATCACGTACTGCCGCAGCGTCTCGAGCGTCTGCTCGCGATCCCAGGGGCAACCCTCCGGACCGAGCAGCGTTTGCATCAGCTCGACGAGGCGGGCCAACGACCGACCTTGTTCACTCACCGGGCGGCTGTAGCACAAGCGGTTGACGAGCCCCAGCGGCAGGCGTCATTGTCCCGGTTCATGGCGTACGCAAAGAGCGCGGTCAGCTCCCAGCAAATCATCGACGCGGCTATCCGGGTCCTCGCGCGCCAAGGGTACGCAAAGACCAGCCTGCTCGAGATCGCCAAGGAAGCCGGCATGAGCAAGGGCGCGCTACACTATCACTACCCGACCAAAGAGGCGCTGATCCACGCGGTGCTGGAGACGGCGTGCAACGTCGTCCAAGCGCGGACGGTCCAGGCCTGGTCCCCGTCCGACAATCCATTCGAAGCCCTTCGCAAGACGCTCGAAGAGCTGTGGGCCACGCGCGCGGAGCGCACGGACGAAGCATTGGTGGTTGCCGACCTGATCGCCTTGAGCCTGTACGACGACTCCCTCCGGCCCAAGCTGGCAGAGTTTTATGAGCTCGGCGCCCGGCAGATACGCGACTACCTGGAACAGAACCTGGTGGCGCTCGGCCTCGAGCCCAGGATTTCGCTCAACCTATTGCCCCGCGTCGTGATCGGACTGCTCGATGGTCTGGTGATGCAGGCATTCGTCGATCCGGATGCGTTCTCTCCGGACGAAGTAGTAGACGCGGTCCAGACGATCGCGATTTCGATCTTCACGGGGAGCTCAGGACGGTGAGCGCGCTCGACTCAGTGCGTGCTCAAGACGGCGCGGTGCGAGCGCTCTCGCGAGCGCGCGAACATGGGCGCATTGCCTCGGCGTACCTATTCGACGGCCCCAGTGGTGTCGGCAAGGAGCTGGCCGCCGTCGCATTTGCCACCGATGTCGTCGCCGGAGGCGACCCGCACATCGTCGCGCGAATCAAATCCGGGTCGCACCCGGACGTTCGCGTGTTCGGGCCCCGGGACGAAGGCAAGCGCAACATCCAGGTCGATGTGCTCCGCAACGAAATCCTACCGCTCGCACAGTTCGCCCCCTTCGAGGCGGCCTCGACGTTCTTCATTTTCCCTGAAGCCGACGTCTCGTTCCCCGTGTTTCAGCCGGAGGCCGCCAACGCCCTGCTCAAGACCCTCGAGGAGCCGCGGCCGAACGTGCACTTCATTCTCACCTCGGAGCGCCCCGATTCGCTCCTGCCCACCATTCGCTCACGATGCCAACGAGTCCGGTTCGCACGTCTGCCCGATGCCCTTCTGCGCGACATCCTGCAATCCGAGGGCGTCACGGACGATTCGATCGCGCCGGCGATCGCGCTGAGCGCCGGGCGGGCGGACGTCGCTCTTGCTCTCGCAAAAGACGGCGCGGTGGACGCTCTGACCGACCTCATCCTCTCGGTCGACGACGCCGTGCGCGGCTCGGGTCCAGGGGCGCTAGTCGAGCTCTCCGAGCAGCTGGCCCGACGCGCTGACCTGGAGCTCGCCCTACTCACGCTCCAAACCTTCTATCGAGACGTCGCGGTGACCTCGCTTGGCGTTCCGGCCGAGGGGCTCGGCTTCTCGACCCGCGGCGAGGAGCTCCAGGAACGAATCACCTCGGTGTCATCGAGCGCGGCGGCCGCTCGGGTCTCCCTCATTCACCAGTGCGTGCGCTCGATGCAGCAGAACGCCAACCGGCAGGTTGCGCTGGACTCGCTGCTGTTTGGTCTGCGAAACCTCTGCTAGGTGGCGTCTCCGCCGATTTTGGCTAGTCTCGGGCGCGCAATGGCTCGCCCCGTCTACGTCACCACGCCGATCTACTACGTCAACGATCGTCCCCACATCGGCCACGCGTACTCCACCGTGGCCGCAGACGTGGTCTCACGGTATGCGCGCCTCCGCGGGAAGCCTACCTATTTTCTGACGGGCCTCGATGAGCACGGATTGAAGATCGAGCGGCGCGCGAAGGAAGAGGGCCTCGCACCGCAGGATTTCGTCGACCAGATGGCTGCTCCTTTCCGCTCGACGTGGGAAGAGCTCGGGTGCGCGCACGACGGTTTCATCCGAACGACATCGGCACAGCACCGTGACCGCGTGCAGGCACTCTGGAAGCTCATGCAGGACAAGGGCGACATCTATCTCGACGACTATGAAGATTGGTACTGCGTCGGGTGCGAGTCGTTCAAAACCGAGAAGGAGCTGCTCGAGGGCAAGATCTGCCCGGTTCACCAGGCGCCCGTCGAGCGCATCAAGGAGCGCAGCTACTTTTTCCGGCTGAGCAACTACACGCAGCCACTTCTCGACTACTACGCGGCACACCCCGAGTTCGTGCGGCCCGACGCGCGCTTCAACGAGGTGAAGGCATTCCTCGCTGAGGGGCTCCGTGATCTGTCGATCTCGCGAACGAGCTTCCGCTGGGGCGTCGCGGTCCCCGGGGACCCGGAGCATGTCGTTTATGTGTGGCTCGATGCGCTGATGAACTACGTGAGCGCGCTCGGCGGACCCGCCGAAGAAGGCGAGGCCCCGCTTTACGACGAGTTCTGGCAGTCGTCGGAGACGATCACGCACATCGTCGGCAAGGACATCCTTCGGTTTCACGCCATCTACTGGCCCGCCTTCTTGATGAGCGCGGAGATCCGGCTGCCGACGCAGATCTGGGCCCACGGATGGCTCACCGTGAACGGCGAAAAGATGTCCAAATCGCTCGGCAACTTCCTTCCGCCCGGCCCACTGGTCGAGGCGTTCGGCGCCGACGTGCTTCGGTACTACTTCATGCGGGAGGTGGGCTTCGGACAGGACGGGGATTTCAGCCACCGTAACCTCGTCAATCGGTACAACGGCGAACTCGCCAACGGGCTGGGCAATCTAATGAACCGGATCGTCGCGAGCATCGTCAAGAAGAACCTCGGCGGCCGCGTGCCAAGCGTCGACTTCGATGCACTCGAGGATGTGGACCGGCAACTGATCGACAAGGCGACGGCGACCTCGAGTGAGGCCGCTAAGCACATCGAGGCGCTCGCCTTCCACCGTGCGCTCGACTCGATCTGGGAGCTGGTGTCCGCCGCAAACAAGTACGTCGACTCGACCGAGCCGTGGAAGCTCGCCAAGCAAGCCGACAAGACCCGGCTCGAGCAGGTCTGCTACACCGTGCTCGAAACCCTGCGATGGCTTTCGGTCCTGTTGTTTCCAGTGATGCCCACCAAGTGCAACGAGCTGCGCGGGCAGATCGGGATGGGCCCACTCCTTCCAACGGAGCAGACCGACCTGTGGCCGAGGGCTTGGGGCGGGCTGCGGCCAGGCACCCAAACGCACCCCGCCACCCCGCTCTTCCCGCGCTTCGACGAGAGTCAGGAACGCTCGATTTTGGAGCGGCTCGGCGTCGACAAAGACGTCGCGCCGAGGTCGTCGGCGAAGTGATCCCCCCGCTGGCACCGACGTTCGAAGCAGCACTGCGCGACGTGCGGGCTCAGCAACCACGTTTTCGCTGCTCGGCTGCGGCCAAGCTCGCGGAGCCCCCTGGCGACCGAAGAGACGAGGCCGTGCAGGGACTGCTAGTCCTGGCAAAGGATGAAGTAGGCGCCGTACGTGAAGCGGCGTACGAGTCGCTCGGCGCGCTCGGCGCGGCGGAAGGCCTAGCAACGTTGCACGAAGCGTTCAACGACCAGCACATGGGCGCGCGCCAGGCAGCGGTCCTGGCCTCTGGGCGCGTCTCTGCGGAGGACGGAGTGGATGCGATCGCCACCCTGCTCGATGATCCGCGCCCCGAAATGCGCTTCTCGGCGATCTGGACCTTGTCCAACCTGGGCGCAGGCCATGCCGGCCGAATTGCACAGGGCCTGAGCGACCAAGACGAAGAAG
>QMMB01000219.1 GCA_003647035.1 Deltaproteobacteria bacterium
AGTCCATCGTGCGGTCGAGCACGGCCGCCCCGGAACCTTCCTCACCAAAGCGCGCGGCATCCGCGACCGCCCCGTCGTCGAGCTTGATGAACGCGGCCTTCCGACCATCGACTGTCTTGTCGACCGTCACCTTCACGCCTTCGGCGTCTCTCGGCACGACGAACAGCGTCACGCCCGCCGGCGTTTTCGCAGAAACGATCAAGTGTTGCGCGTAGGTCCCATTGAGCACCCAGACCTTCTCGCCCGAAAGCCTGTAGCCACCGCCATCCGGGGTTGCCGTCGTTTCGATCGCGCTGACGTCGTACCGGCTTTGGGCTTCGGAGTACGCGAGCGCCAGCGTGGTTTCGCCTGCGATCATGGGCGTTAGATAGGCCTCGTGCTGGGCCGCGTTGCCGGCCCGCGCGAGCGTCATACCGCCAAGCACGACCGACGCCAGATACGGCTCCGGAACGAGCGTGGTCGCGAGGCTCTCGAGAACGAGGGCGCATTCTACAAAGCTACCGCCAAACCCGCCCACCGCTTCAGGGAAAGGAACCCCCAACCAGCCGAGCTCGCCCATCTTGCGCCATACCGCGGGGTCGTAACCAACGTCGTCGTCTCGAAGCTTGCGGAACCGCTCGATAGGCGACTCGTTCCTGGCGAAGTCGGACACTGTCTTGGCAAGCATCTGTTGCTCTTGGTCGAGCTCAAAGTCCATGTTGGCATCACTCCTGGGTTGGGTTCGCGGTTCAGCTGCTCGGCAGCTGGAGGATCATCTTCGCGATGACGTTGCGCTGAATTTCGTTGGAGCCGCCGTAGATCGTGGCAGCCCGCTCGTAGCAGAAATAGGGCCCGATCGATTCCTCGACCGGTGGGCAAATGCCCTCGTTGTACCAAGTGAGCGAGCTCTCACCCATGATCTCCATCGTGAGCTCGGTGAGCTCCTGAATCAGATCGGTACCAACAATCTTCAGAATCGAAGACTCGGGACCTGGCATCTTGCCCTTTTGCTGATCGGCTAGCGCGCGATAGCTCACCATCAGGTGCGCGCGAAAGCGCATTTCGACGCGGGCGATTTTGGCCCGCCAAATCGGGTCCTCTAGCATCGGACGCCCGTTGACGGTCTTGGTGGCCGCAATACGCTTCATCTTCTGCAGGACGCTGCGCGACGGCCCAATCATCGCGAGGAGCGTTCGCTCGTGACCGAGCAGAGCCTTCGCCATCGTCCAACCTTGGTTGATGCTGCCAACGACGTTCTCTTTGGGAACCTTCACGTTGTCGAAGAACGTGTCGCAAAAGGCCGGGGTGTGCCCTAGCGTCAGCATGGGCTTCACCTCGACGCCGGGACTCTTGAGATCGATCAAAAGGAACGTGATCCCCGCCTGCTTCTTGACCGAAGGATCGGTCCGCACGAGGCAGAAGATCCAGTCGGAGTACTGGGCGTACGAAGTCCACGTCTTCTGTCCATTGACGATGAAATGGTCGCCCGCGTCCTCTGCAGTCGTCCGCAGCGATGCTAGATCGCTTCCCGAGCCCGGCTCCGAGTAGCCCTGACACCAGAACTCCTCGGCGCTGAGGATCTTCGGAAGGAAGCGCTCCTTCTGCGCGTCCGTACCGAAGCTGATGATCAGTGGACCGACCATGCCCAGACCAAACACCGACAGTTGCGGGGCGCCCGCTAGCTCCGTCTCCTCGTTGAAGATGAAACGCCTCGCCGCATCCCAGCCTGTGCCGCCGACTTCCTCCGGCCAGTGGGGTGCAACCCATCCCTTGGCGTGAAGGATCCTGTGCCATTCGGCGGAGTCCTCCGGGGTGAAGCCTCCGGCACCTTGTGCCTTGCGGCGCATCTCCTCGGGCATTGCCTCCTGAATCCAGGCGCGAACCTCCCGCCGAAACGCTTCCTCTTCCTCGGTGAACTTCAGATCCATGACGTATGGGTGCCACACTCGGTCGCCAAACACCAACCTGTACGAATGCAGGGAAACCCTGTAGGAAGCTCCCCACCGGAATCCCGACGTGACGATCGAGCTCGCATTCTTACTTTTCGCACTAGTGGTCGTCGCTGCGTACACGGTCCAGACGGCGACGGGTTTCGGGGCCATGCTCGTGTGCGTTACTTTCGGCGCCCAGCTCATCGGGCTTGAGGAAGTCATCCACCTCGTGGTGCCGCTGTCATTCCTTCAGACCGGCTACATCGCGATTCGCGATCGCGACAGCATCGATTGGGGTCTCCTCCTCAGGCGGGTGCTGCCATTGATGTCTCTCGGGATGGCCTTTGCGTTCTTTCTTCTGACGAAAGTGGGGGGGCCGTGGCTCGGGCTGGCATTCGGAATTATGGTGCTTCTCCTGTCGGCTCGAGAACTACACCAGCTTCGTTTTGCGACCGCCGGTCTCGACAAACCGATCTCGAGACCCGCTTCGGCGGCGGCGATGTTCGGAGCCGGCATCATTCACGGCATCTACGCCTCGGGCGGCCCGATGCTCGTGTACGCCATCGGACGCGAGGGGCTCGCGAAAAAGGTCTTTCGCAGCACGCTCAGCATGGTGTGGATCCTCCTCAACGTGATTCTGGTCACGCGCTTCATGCTCGCAGGAGACTATGATCAAGAGGTCGCTCTCGACGTGCTCCTACTGGTGCCGGCCGTTCCGGTTGGCACCCTGGTGGGTGAGTGGGTGCACCACAAAGTCGACGAGCGAACCTTCAAACTTGCCGTATTGGCGCTCCTCATGGCTGCTGCAATCTCGCTGATCGTGAGATATAGTGCGCAGCTGCTCTGAGCCGGGAGAACGCGCATGTATGACCTCAAGATCGTAGGCGGAACGCTCGTGGACGGAACGGGCAAAGACCGGTACCCGGGCGATGTCGGCATCAAGGACGGCAAGATCGTCGCGGTCGGCAAGTGCGACGAGAGTGCCGCAGAAACGTTCGACGCGGACGGCGCGATTGTGGCTCCCGGTTTCGTCGACATCCACACACACTACGACGGCCAGATCAGCTGGGATGAGGAGCTTGCGCCCTCGTCCATTCACGGCGTCACCACCTGCGCGATGGGCAGCTGCGGGGTCGGCTTCGCTCCGGTGCGACCCACAGACCACGCGAAGCTGATCGAGCTGATGGAAGGCGTCGAAGATATCCCGGGCACTGCACTGTCCGAAGGGATCAGCTGGGGCTGGGAGAGTTTCCCAGAGTACATGGATGTCCTCGACCGAATGCCGCACACGATCGACTTCCTTGCACACGTCCCTCACGATGCCCTTCGCGTGTACGTGATGGGCGATCGAGCTGCACACGACGAGCCCGCGAACCCGGACGACATCTCCGAGATGCGGCGATTGTTGCGCGTGGCGCTCGAAGCCGGCGCGACCGGCTTCAGCACCGGCCGCAGTGACAACCACCGGACCGCCGTAGGCGACTGGACTCCCGCTTCCGAAGCCGCCGGTGAGGAGCTCGCCGGGATCGCGGAAGCATTCAAGGGATTGGGCTACGGGGTGCTGCAAGCGGTGAGCGACTTCAACATCTTGCACGGAGACGAACACTTCGACGCCGAGTGGGGCGTGCTCGAGCAGATGCTTCGCGCAGCCGGCGGGCGGCCGATGAGCGTGTCGACGATGCAACGCGACCACAGCCCCGACCAGTGGAAGTGGATCCTCGACCGCGCGTCGAAGGCCAACGACGAGGGGTTCGACGTTCGATGCCAGGTCGGTGCGCGCGGGATCGGGGTCATTTTGGGCCTCCAGGCGACGTTCCATCCGTTCATGGGCTTCCCGAGCTACAAAGCGATCAGCCAATTGCCGCTCCCTGAGCGCGTGCAAGCCATGCGTAGTCCCGAGCTCCGGGCGCGCATGATTGAGGAAAAGAGCGAGCCGGTCGCCGGAGACGGGAGCATGCTTCCCCCGCTCGCTGACTACTTCCTGTCCAACCTCGAGATGGTCGCGATGCGACTGTTTCGCCTGGGGGAGAAGCCCAACTACGAACCATCGCCGACCGAAAGCTTCGGAGCTTCCGCGATGAGCCGGGGCGAGCCCGTGCTGGGCCTGATCTACGACGCGATGCTCGAACACGATGGCGAAGCCCTTCTCTACTTCCCCGTCTACAACTACACCGAGATGAACCTCGACGCCGTGCACGAGATGCTCACGCACCCACTTGCGCTCCCCGGGTTGAGCGACGGCGGGGCACACGTTGGCACCATCTGCGATGCGAGCTTCACCACCTTCCTGATGACGCACTGGGCCCGCGACCGTGAGCGCGGCCGAATCCCACTCGAGCGCATCATCCAAATGCAAGCACACGATACGTCGCGCTTCATCGGCTTGAACGACCGAGGGCTACTGGAACCCGGGCGCCGCGCGGACATCAACATCATCGACTTCGACAACCTCGAGCTCTTGCACCCGACGATGCTCAAGGACTTGCCCGCGGGAGGGCAACGACTCATGCAGTATGCGAACGGCTACGTCGCGACCTTGGTGGCCGGCGAAGTCATCGCCAAAGACGGTAAGCTCACGGGCGCGCGTCCCGGACGGCTGGTACGAGCGGGGAGACAAGCGTGATATCGATAACAATACGAACGGCCACACTGCTGCTTCTCGGGGCATGGCTATGCGCGTCCTGCGGCAGCAGCGGGAACGCGGGAACTGGCGGCCAGGCGGGCATGGGCGGTGCCGGAGGCATGGGCGGCATGGGCGGCACCATTCCCAAGTGCAACGGTCACGCAGAACTCTGCGACCGCGCCTTCGACGAAGTCGCGTACCCAATGACCCACAACGCGATGTCGAACGCGGAGGCCGGTTGGCTTCAACCGAACCAGAGCTTCGGGATCACGCGGCAGCTCAGTGACGGCATTCGGGCGATGGAGCTAGACACCTACGAAGAGGATGGGGAGCTTCTGCTCTGCCACACCATCTGTCTGGAGGGAGCGGGACGCCAGCCTTTAGCCGAAGGCCTCGGCGAGATCACCGCCTTCCTCGAAGCCAACCCCGAGGAAGTCGTTTCGATCATCTTCGAGAACTACATCACGCACGCCCAGACGGCTGGTGCGTTCGAGGAGAGCGGGCTCATCGACTTCGTCTACGCGCACGAGGTCGATGAGCCATGGCCCACCCTCGGCGATCTCATCGAAGCCGGCGGCCGCCTGGTCGTCTTTCAAGAGAAGATGCCAGAGGAAGCCGAGTTCCCATGGCTGATGAACATATGGGAGCATGCTTGGGAGACACCGTTTTCGTTCGCCACTCCGGGGGACTTCTCGTGCGACCCCAATCGAGGTGACCCCGCCAACCCGCTCTTCCTTTTCAAGCATTTCCTCACGGCACCGCTCGGCGGAAACCCCGACTTCGCGGAGATGGTCAACTACAACCCGTTGTTCATCGACAGGGTGCGTGAATGCGAAGAGGAGAACGACGATTTTGCGAACTTCGTAGCCGTCGACTTCTACGATATCGGCGATCTACTCGATGTCGTGGATGCTTTGAACGGCTTCTGATGCGAAGCATGGAGAAGCCAGCGAACCGACTCGCAACAACCATTCAGAAGATCAAAAAGGCCGCCGGGCCGCTTGGACAGCAAGCCGTGACCCTGGCGCTCGGCCGAACGGTGAAGTTCGTCGGCACGGCTCGACTCAAAGTGGAGGTACTCACCGCGGAGCGGGCCGTGGTGTCGGTCCAAAACAAGAAGCGGGTTCAGAACCACATCGGCGGCGTACATGCGATGGCAATGGGTCTCATTGCGGAGAGCGCGACCGGGTTCGTCGTCGGAATGAACGTGCCTGACAGCGCGATCCCCGTGATCAAGAGCGTGAAGATCGAGTACCTGAAGCGCGCCAAAGGCGGCATGCGCGCTGAAGCGACCCTCACCCGCCAGCAGCGTGAGGCAATCGCATCGGAGCCCAAGGGCGAAGTCCTCGTGCAATGCCGGGTGACCGACGAATCCGGAGTCGAACCAATCCGGTGTGAGATGATCTGGGCCTGGGTACCGAAGAAGCGCGACTAGTACGCGACCGCGCTACTTGGCTTCGATTGGCGACATCTCAAACCATGCCTCGCCCGCCTCGTGGATGCTGATACGAAAATCTTGCTCGCCGCGCCAATCGGCACAACGTCGATTGTCGTCCCGGCATTCGGTTGAAAACGTCGCGCATACCTAGAAGA
>QMMB01000220.1 GCA_003647035.1 Deltaproteobacteria bacterium
TCTGCTGTGGGACTTACAGATCATCTTCATGACGGTGTTTGGTTCCGGCGCCCGCCGGAGCGCGTACTGACGGAAAGGGCGGGTTGAACGTGGATGACGCAGGCGAATCCTGGTCCACCGGACCAGAGGGATTGAGCAGCCAGAAGCGCCCCGGGTTCCCTGTAGATCCGACCCGCGTCCGCCGCGCACTGTGGGCCGGTAGATGCCTGCTGGCTGGCGCAGCTATTGCAGGGCTTGTCGTTGGCTTCCTTTACGTGAGGCTGATGATGGGCGACACGTACGAAACCACTGTGACGTTGAGGCACGAAGGTGACGTGACCATCGAGGATCAACGTGAGGTAGGCATCGCCCTCGGCCCGGCCGCCGACGCGCTGATGCATGAATCCGTTCTGCGGGAAATCCGGGGAGAGCTCGAATTTGATATCACCTTGACCGATCTCTCCAGCTGGATCGTGTACGAGGTAAATCCGCGTGCCCGTACCATGTATTTCACTGTATCGGGGGCGACTGGAGAAGATGCGGCGGAATACGCCAGAGTCGTCACCGACGTCTTCATGGCCTACCACAAGGAGCGGCAGTCCCGACGAATCGAGGCTCGAATTGCGCGCGCGGGGAAGCGCATCGAGGCCGCCGAGGACGAAGCGGAAGGGGCGCGCAGTCTGTACAACGCGTTTCGGGAGACACATGGAATCGCTGATCTTTCGACAGAGCAGCAGTCCATGGTCACATCGGCCGCCTCACTTCGCGCCAATAGCGAGCTCGCAGGATCGGAGATCCGCGCCCTCGAAGCCAGACTCGGGAGCCTCCAAGCGCAACTGGCGAGTACACCCAAGACGAGCTTCCTAGGTCGAGGGACCTCACCGGAGCAGGCAACGTACAATAGGCTGCGACAAGAGCTTGCGAGCGCGCGAGCCACGCTGTCTCCAGCGCATCCGCGCGTCCAAGCACTTCAACAGCAGGTGGAGCAGTTGCGCTCACAGCTTCGCGCTGGCGGCGGTACGAGCTTCGGCAGCGAAGGCCTCGTTGAAGCCAACGTCACCTATGACGCTCTGCAGGAGCAGATCCGGGCGACAGAATCGGATCTCGCAGCTCTTCGGGAGCGAAGGAAGGGGTTCGGGGAGATGGCCGGCAGGGCCCAGACTCGCGTAGAGGCATTCTCCGACATCGAGGGCGAAGCGACAGCGTTGCTCGCGGAGGTGAAGGTCAACGAGGCCCTCCTCGGCAGGTTGCGGAGCACCGAGGCTGCTCTCGAAGACGCGTTGCGCGACCCACCTAGCGGTTTCGCCGTGTTGGACCCGGGGGGTGTGCCGGAGTACCCGGCAGCGAACAGGTTGAAGATCGCGTTCTTTGTAGCCATCGCGATGATGGCCGTGGTTCTTGCATTGTTCGTCGTGTTACGACGAGAGTTCCGCGGACTCTGGGTGAACACGCCCGTAGAGGTCGCTTTCTGGGGGAACGGGCCCGTGCTCGGGACGACGTCGTGGCCGAACGATCCCCTCGGCCTGGACGAGCTCATCGGCGGGCTCGACGACTGCGTGCCCTACGCCAAAGGAAACTTGCTGATCATCGGGGGCTCACCCAACGACTCACGAATGGCCGGCGAGCTGGCCGATCGGCTACGTGGTGACTGGTTCCCCACGGACGAGCATACCGCCGCGCCCAGGCCAGCCAAATCTTCACCGAAAGAGCGGGCTCCCCTGCAGACCCCTCCACCATCGGGGCCGTATCCAGTCGGTGGCTCGGCGAGTGGCTCCGTTGCGCTTGCGCGGCTGCCTTCGACTCGCGCCGACGAGGCCATCCGTCTCGCCGGCCCGGGTACCCAGATTCGGCTCGAGGCCTGGGACGGACCACACGAGGGTCACGCACTGCGTCGCGCCGCACGGATCGCCGATCGGATCGTGGTTCTCGTTCGCTCGGGCGCCGTATCGGCGATTCAGCTCCACGGCATCCAAAACCGGGTCGGCCGGAAGCAGGGGATCGGATATATCGTCGTCGGACTCTCATCCGAGTTTGGCACGCTCCCCGATCGAGTGGGCGACGTCGCTGGCTTCTGGCGGTCGTAGCGTCAGCGAAACAGGCGCTCGGTCTCTCTGCTCACCATGTTGACCGCGGCACGGCGCGGCAAGAGCCTGCTCAGCAGCATCGAGGCAAAGCGATTGCGCCCGCCTGACACCCCACGCGGCCGTTGGCCGAGGTCGAGGAGCGCCTGTTCAGTGACCTCGTCGGCCGGCATCGGACGGGCCAGCCCGCTGGTAGGAATACGGTCCGTGGATGATTCGTAACTGGGCGTCAGTGTAGCCCCCGCCACGCACGCCAGGACATGCACCCCGTGTCGTTGAAGCTCGTACCAGAGGCCCTCGGCCAAGACCATGTCGTAGGCCTTGGTAGCCGCGTAGTTGGCCACCATCGCCGTGCCCTGAAAGCCGCTCATGGACGACATCAGGATGATCCCGCCTTTCCCACGCTGCACGAAACGGCGCCCGAAATAGTGTGACAGACGAAGGGGGCCGTAGACGTTGACGTCGACCGCTTTGAGGTGCTCGCCGACATCGACGTCGAGGAAGGCCCCAATCGGAGAGTACGCGGCGTTGTAGATCATCAGGCCGATGTCCAAGCCTTCGGTCGCCGCGCTCATTCCCTCTACGGCGTCGGGGGAACCAAGATCGAGCGGGTGCACCTTCACCTCGACCCCGTGTTTGAGTCGAAGCTCGGAGGCCAGCTCCTCGAGGGGGGCCGCACGGCGCGCGACCAGCACCAGGTTCATTCCCCTGGCCGCGAGCTTCCGCGAGAACGAGGCGCCGATCCCCTCGGACGCGCCAGCCACGACTGCCCACGGTCCGTAACGCTCGATGAACTCAGCCATTCAGGGGGACTCGGTGAAGGGCGTCTCGGTGTTGTACATCCGCTTGATGACGTAAATCGGGGCCAGGAACCAGGGAGCGTTGAGCGCGAGGACCAACAGCGGCGAGGGGGTCGGGTGCAGTCCCATGAACTCCTCGCCGAGGATGATGGTGACGTTGGTTAGCATCACGGAAGCCCAAATGATGCTGGGGATGCGGATCCAGTTCTTGCCTTTCGTCCATGCGTAAATCGCGAAGACGTAGAACGGACCGAAGAGCAGCGAGTCGATCCAAATCGTCATGCGCCACCAGACTGGACGCGCGATCAGGACGGGGTCGAAGTTGTTGCCGTACCAATGGATGATGTCCACCCAGAAAGCCGGTGGCCACAAGGGGTATTCCCAGTCGCCGCTGATGTCCGGCAGTACGATCTGCTCGACGTCAACGATGTACGTGATGAGTAGAATGTTGATCCAGAAGTAGATCAGAACAACGATGTCGCCCTTGCGGCGAGACAGTGGAGTGACGCGATTC
Organism: Deltaproteobacteria bacterium; assembly: GCA_003647035.1. Lineage (GTDB taxonomy): Bacteria > Myxococcota_A > Polyangia > Polyangiales > Houyiibacteriaceae > SG8-38. The sequence continues at coordinate 3,375 of QMMB01000220.1, forward strand.
ATGAGTACCCTCGTTCGGCGAAGTTCCGGCGAGGTTACTCGGCACCAACGAAAAATCTACCGTAAATCGCCCGAAGGAAGCTCGCTCTGGGGCAAAAAGCCGCGCCCGACCATGAACCGCGCCATCTCGGTCAGATAAGCGCCACGATCCATGTGAATGATGTGGCTTCCCGGGAACCAGTGGATGCGGCATCGATCCCAGTGGTCCCACAGAAGGCGTGAATGTTTGGGGGGCGCGAGCCGATCGCCGACGCCGGCGACGATCATCAAGCGCTCCGGCGGCAGCACGGGCGCGTATGTGAGCGGACAGCTCACGGCAACCATCCGCCTCACCTCCGCGAAGTCCATCCCCGTGCTCGCGAGCGCCCCACGGAGTAGCAGGCCGATCGGCTGCCACTCGAGCACCAGGTCGGCCAGGCTCACGACGGGGACGTTCGGAATCGCGAACGACAATCGCTCTTCCACACTCGCGAGCATGGCGGCCGTGAAGCCCCCAAGGCTCAGTCCCGTAACGCCTATCTGCTCGGCCCCTCGTTCTCGCTGCAGCCAGTCGAACAGAATTCTGAAATCGAAAACCGATTGCGCGACGGCTTCATTGAGCCGTGAGGAGCCACCCGCAAAGTAACCGTGACCAGAGAAGGGGGAGAATCGTGTTTGGCGAGGGCCGTGGAACGGGAGCGTGAACAACACGACATTGCAACCCATGCGGTAGAACCACGGGAGCGCGAAGAACCATTCGTTGATGAGGTACCAGTCCGCGGTGAAGCCGTGGATCGCAACGATCGTCGGCCGTGGCTCGTCACCCCGATGGCGAAGCAAGCGCGCGTGCGCTACCCGGTTGGCAGTGTGCCGCAGATACGGCTTGCGCTGGCGCGGGTGGACCGGCTCAAACGGGCTATCGAAGCTCAACGCCTCGCAGGTCCCGTCTTCCGGCTCGAAACGTGGCAGCCAGCGTCCCTTCTTCGCGCGCACCCGAACGCCCGAAGGCGGCGTCTCGAAGAAGCGCGCCGTGTCAGCCGATTCAGCGATGTCGGCGTACAGCTCTGTATCACGCATCGCCTTGCGCAGCTCGATCGGGTTGTACCCCAACGGCAGGGCCATGCTGGAAATCATCGAAGCGGCCGCGGCGCGCAGGACCGTGTCGACGGCCGCGGTCGCGCCTACGCGCAGACGGTCGTGCAACGCGAGATCAAATCCCTCCGGGCGGCGCGCGAACTCACGGTCGAGCTCCTCCCACCAGTGGCCCTGGGCGAGAAGCGAGGGTGCTCGTGCGCATGATGCGTGCGCGATCCGGGACACAACGGAGGAATCGTCCACCTGCTCAGCATACCGGATCGCGATCACGTTGCACCAATTTGCCCTAGCGGCTGGGGCTCACCTCGAATGGCAGCGCCCCGAGTAGAGCTCCGGTCGCACTTCGGATCTCCACGCGCCACAGCCCGGGTTTCTTCGCGTGCTTCGTGTGCGCCCAGGTTCGCCAACGGGGCACGGCCGGCGGAATACTCAAATCGATGCCTCCGCTGACCTGCCCCTCGGGTCCTATGAAGTGAACCAACATGACCTTGGCCTCGTCGGACTCGTTGCTGACTTCGACGAAGGCGTAGATCCGTTCCTCGTCACGTTCGAAGAGAGTCGACGCGGCAACCGGCTCGCGGTGCTCCACCTCGGGCGCAGTGACTAGGCGCCGGATCGTAAGCCCGTCCATGGTGTGCAGGGTGGCCTCAACGGACGGCTCCGCTTTCGCGAGTTGCGGCTTCTTCTCTACCGCTGTTTTTGGCAAGGGCGACGGAACCGTCGACGTCAGCGGGGGCGCGGTGGATGTGGCCCGCTCGATCGCGCTGGAACGGGACGGCTGGGGTTCGTTGCAACCGACTGCGGTCAGCGCGGCGAGGACGATGGGAATGGTGAATCTGCGTTTGATGTTCATGGAACCTCCTGCCCCATGACAGAGCACACCCCGTGCCAGGCCGAATCGCCTGCGTCCGGAGCCTATGGTCGACCGTCGTCGTGTCACTGGAGACGCGGCCGTGTGTCAGGAGCCACGCCGCCTGCTCGGGGGCTATGGCGTGTCGCCGGCAGCGCCCTCGACTCGGCCGATGGATGCTCGCACCGCCCTCGACCGGCCGCAGCTGCTCGGCGTGTTTCGTCAGCTCAAGCACGGGGTCACCCTCGTGTGGACGACGAGCCGGGGTTTGAGCATCACGCTTGGAGTCTTGAGCCTGGTGGCCGGCGTTCTGCCGGCGGGCGCCGCTTGGGTAGGCAAGTTGATCGTCGACTCCGTGGTTCGCGCAGCGCAGAGCGGGGCGGGAGAGGATCAGCGCGCAGCCCTAACTTGGGTCGCGGTGGAACTTGGGCTGGTGGCGGTGCTCGCGGGCGCGCAAAGAGGACTGCATACGTGCCAGCAGCTCTTGCGCGCGCTCCTCGGTCAACGGGTCAACGAGATGATCCTCGAAAAGGCGCTAACCCTCGATCTGGCCGCATTCGAAGATTCGGAGCTCTACGACCGCATGACCCGCGCCCGCCGGGAGGCGTCTCAGCGGCCGCTCAGCTTGGTGATGCGGAGCTTTCAGCTAGCGCAACATTCCAGCTCGTTGGTCGCCTACGGTGGGCTTCTTTTGCAGCTGTCCGTGTGGGCGCTTGCGGTGTTGGTGGTCGCCGCCATCCCTGCGTTCTTCGTCGAGACGCGGTTCTCGGCGGACGCTTTTCGACTGTTCACATGGCGTGCGCCCGAAACCCGAAA
>QMMB01000221.1 GCA_003647035.1 Deltaproteobacteria bacterium
AAGAAGGCCGCCAAGCGCCCTGTTCGTAAGAACGTGGCTGCCAAGAAGGCCGCGTCGAAGAGGTCTACCCGCACCGCGCCCCCGACAAAGGCAGCGCGCAAGAAGGTCGCAACAAAGGCGGTCCGCGCCGACCGCACTCAGAATCGACGACGGCCGGTCCCGAAGAAACCCCGTCGCAGCGAGCCCAGGCCGAGCTGGCGAGAACGCGCGGCAGGAGTGCGAGCGAACGTGGGCGGTTGGACGATTCAGCGACGGGGCCTGCTGCGCCGTGGAGTCCAGGCCGTCGGGGTCGGACTCGCGCTAGCGGCTTTGGCTTGGCTCGGGGACCAAAGCATCGAGTACGCTCGCAGCGCCACCGCCTTCGCCATTCGGGAGGTCGTGGTCGAGGGCAACCAGCAGCTCGAGGACATCGACGTCCGCCGCGCCGCGGGGCTCCAGATCGGTTCAAATATTTTCGAGATTTCGAGCGAAGATGCCCGATATCATTTACTTCAGCATCCGTGGATCGAGGAGGCACACGTGGTGCGCAAGCTTCCCGGGCGCATTCGCATCGAAATCACGGAACGCCAACCGGTCGCGTTGGTCGCGCTGGACCAGCTCTATCTGGTGAGCCACGAGGGTGCAGTCTTCAAGCGTCTCGGCGTCCATGACCCCGTCGACCTGCCGGTCATCACCGGCATCGCGTCGGAGCGCTTCTACGACGACCTCGACTACCGCACCGCGATCCTCCTCCGCTCGATGGCGGTCCTGCAAGACTACGAAGGCGCGGGCCTCGCGACGCGGGAGCCTGTGTCGGAAATTCATTTTGAAGGTGTCCAAGGAATCGAGCTCTTCATCGGCCATGACGGCATGAATGTCCGACTAGGCAACGGGCAGCACCGCCAAAAACTGCGCCGCCTCCGCCAAGTCCTCGAACGACTTGCCCGAGAGAAAACGCGACCTTCCTACGTATACCTCGACAACGTCCGAAGTCCTGAACGAGTCACCGTCCGCCTCCCCTAGCCCAGAAGAGGGTTGGACCGCTCCCTCAAAGGGCTAAATCTCGGCGGGCGAAATTCGCATTTAGGCCCATTTTTTTCTGCACAAAAGTTGTCTCGCCAAATCGCGTTTCGGTATGGGTCAGAGAGAGGCGACGGATGGCGGAAAACGAGATCATTGCAGGGTTGGATCTGGGGTCGACGAAGGTCTGTGCGATCGTAGCAGAGCAGTCGGAAGAAGGCCTAGACATCATCGGGATAGGCTCCGTACCTTCAAAGGGTTTGAAGAAAGGCGTCGTCGTCAACATCGAGTCGACCGTGCAGGCGATTCGTGCGGCGGTGGAGCAAGCCGAGACGATGGCTGGCGTCGAGATCAACGCGGTCTACGCCGGCATCGCCGGGAGCCACGTGCGGGGTATGAACCAAGACGGTGTCGCGGCCATCGCGAACCGGGAGGTCGCGATCGAGGATGTCACCCGGGTCCTCGAGCAGGCCAAGGCCGTGCCGCTGCCCGGCGACCGCCAAGTGATTCACGTGCTTCCACAGGAGTACATCGTCGACGAGCAAGACGGGATCAAGGAACCGATCGGCATGGCTGGCGTCCGCCTCGAAGCACGCGTGCACATGGTGACCGCCGCGTCGACGTGCATAGCGAACGTCACGAAGTGCGCGGAGCGTTGCGGACTCTTCGTGGAAGAGGTCGTGTTGCAGCCTCTGGCTAGCGCGCATGCGGTGCTGAGTGGCGACGAGCGAGAGATCGGCGGCGTCCTCATCGACATCGGAGGTGGCACCTCGGACATCATCATCTATGTCGACGGCGCGGTGGTGCACACCAGCTCGATTCCCATTGGCGGAATCAACCTCACGAACGACGTAGCCACGGGTCTTCGCACTCCGATGGCCGAGGCCGAGCGCATCAAGATCAAGTACGGCTGCGCGGCATCGCGCATGGTCGACGACGACGAAACCATCGAGGTGCCTTCGGTCGGGGGTAGGCCCCCACGCTCGCTGCCCCGCAGAGTGCTCTGCGACATCATCGAGCCCCGCGTGGAAGAGATCTTCGCCGCATGTCGTCACGTCATCGCCGAGACCGGCTACATGGACATGTTGGCTTCTGGAGCGATCGTCACTGGTGGGACGACTCTCCTAGATGGATTACCAGAGCTTGCCGAGGAAGTGCTCGGCCTACCAGTGCGTCGTGGAGCACCCACGGGCATCGGTGGATTGGTAGACGTGGTGAAGAGTCCGTCCTACGCAACCGGCGTTGGATTGGTGAAGCACGGAGCGCAGCAACTAGCGGGAACGTCCGCGCCCGAGCGCACAATCGAAGTGACTGCGAGCCGTGGGCTCAGTCGCAAGATCGGCGCGTGGTTTAGAGAAGTTTTTTAGGAGGAATCGATGGCTATCTCGATCGAGTTCGCAGACGATGCAGAACTTCATGCACGCATCAAAGTCGTGGGTGTCGGCGGCAGTGGCGGCAACGCGCTCAACACGATGATTCAAGGCGGGCTCGACGGCGTCGAGTTCATTGCGGCCAACACCGACGCGCAAGCGTTGGACCGCAGCTTGGCTCCCGTGAAGATTCAGCTCGGCCCGCAGCTCACGCGCGGACTCGGGGCGGGGGGCAATCCGGACGTCGGTCGAAAGGCGGCGCTCGAAGATGTGCAGCGCCTGTCCGAGGCTCTGGAAGGCGCGGACATGGTATTCATCACCGCTGGAATGGGCGGCGGCACCGGCACAGGTGCGGCTCCGATCATTTCACAGGTAGCGCACGACCAAGGCGCGTTGACAGTGGGCGTCGTCACGCGGCCTTTCCTCTTCGAGGGGCGTAAGCGCGCCAAGAATGCCGAGCGCGGTGTTCAAGAGCTGATCGACACCATCGACAGTATCATCACGATTCCAAACCAACGGCTGATGTCGCTTGGTGACGATGACATCACCATGATCGACGCGTTTGCGCGCGCTGATGACGTACTGCTCCAAGCGGTGCAAGGCATCAGTGATCTGATCATCAACGCCGGCATGATCAACGTGGACTTCGCAGACGTGAAGACCATCATGGCCAGCAACGGACGCGCTCTGATGGGTACTGGCATCGCGAAGGGCGACCGTCGTGCGCTCGAAGCCGCCGAGATGGCCGTGAATTCGCCGCTTCTCGACGAGGTGTCGGTGCAGGGTGCAACGGGCATCCTCCTCAACTTCACCGCTGGCCCCGACATCAAGCTGCGCGAGATCAACGAAGCCGCAGGACTGGTGCAGCAGGCTGCGCACGAGGAGGCTGAGATCATCTTCGGGGTCGTCACCGATCCCGACCTGGCGGACACCGTCAAGGTCACAGTCATTGCGACCGGCTTCGAGAAGATGGCGGCCTCACCGATTCCGCTGGGCCTTCACCACGCGACGTCGAGCGCTCACGGCTCGAACGGCACTGCCGCCAATAGGGCCATGCGCCCGGCCGCTCCGCGAGCCGAGGATTTCTCTTCGACGCTCGAGGGAGTGCCTGCCGCCGTCCCGCAGCACGCGGGAACGAGGGCATTTGGCGCCAGCGCACTTCACGATGAGGCGGTCTTGGACATCCCCGCTTACCTACGCCGCGGTACGCCTGCGACCGAGTAAGCTAAGAGTTATTTCATAGACTTAGCTTGAAGCCCGGCAGTGTCCGGGCTTTTCACTTTCGGCTCCTCCTCGCGGCCTCGAGCCGCGTTACGTAAACATCTCGTAGAAAGGCACACAGGGGCTTTGCTTCCAAGGGCAAACAAGTTAGCGTGCGGCCCTGCAGGGTGACGAATTCTGTTCGAATTTCACCCCTCTAGCTTAAAGACTAGCTTTTGACATACTTGAGGATGGGTTGATGGCGAGGCAGAGTGTTCAGTTGAGTGCGAGTGCGCGAGGTAGGTGTCCCTCCTTTGGCCTCCTTTGCTTCCTGTGCGCTTTCGTTGCCGCCGTTTTCGGTGCCCAGGATGCATCCGCCGACACGCCTCTGCCGGCGATCAAGACCACCCAACTCGCGTTGCCGGCCACGGTGCTCGGCGTGACGAACCCATATCTCGTCGCCGCGGCGCTGAAGAAGCCTGACATCGTCGCCGCAGGGCTAGTAAGGCCCAAGGCGCGGGGCTTCACGTTTTCCAAGCACCTGCAGAAGCTGTACCGCCGCGTGGAGATCCTAGCCATCTACGGTGTGACTTTGAACCAGCGCAAAGTTGCGCAAGAGGAGAAGCTCAACCTTCGCGTGCAGAGCAGGCTTGGCGGCGGCGTCCTTCAACTCCGTTACCGTCGATAGCTGCGCCAGTACCGGTGCCGGCAACTGTGTGGTGCGACTGAGTCACCGGAGGACGGCTCGGGACGGGCGTGCTCGCGATCGGGGGCCCCGTCGCCTGGCACCTCGAGTCGACATACGACTAGGCGCCGACCCAATCGCTGTGCTGCCCATCCCGAGCCGTCCTCCTGCGTAGAAGTCGACGCACGTCAGTGCTCAGCGTCAGTGCCGGTGTCAGTCTTCCAGACGGTATTCCTCGCGGCGCTCTGCCAAGTACGCGATGTAGTACTCGGCTGGCCTCTGCGGTTCGACGTCCCCTGCTTCCGCGGCGGCCGTGAGCTGCTTCATCAAGTCCCCGAGGCGCTTTGACGGTGGGAGACCGAATGCCTCCATGATCACTGTTCCCAGGCCCTTCGGAAGTGGCGCGACCTTGGTGTCTTCTTCTTGGAGCTCTCGGATTCGTTTTGCGAGCAGGCTGATCTGCTGCACCCCACGACGCCGCTTCTCCGGGCGCTTCGTCGTGATGTCTGCGCGGCTGAGGTCGAGCAGATCGCGCAGGCCATCGGACATTTGGTTGTAGAAGCGGCGGACGGCAGCGTCGGTCCAGTCTTCGTCGTACTGGGCCGCGCGGAGGTGGTGGAGGATGAGGAAGTGGATGCGGTCGCACTCCGCGCCTTCGAAGCCGATCCGGTCGGCGACGCGCTTGCGAAACATGGCGGCGCCGACTTCGGCGTGGCCGTGGAAGGTCACGTTTCCACGGTCGTCGATGCGACGCGTTTTGGGTTTGCCGATGTCGTGGAGTAGGGCGCCCCAGCGAACCTCGGCGCGCGGGACGGATTGCTTGACGACTTGCTTGGTATGCTTCCAGACGTCCTTGTGGCGCCACTCGTTGTCGCCAAAGCCAACCATCGCCGCGACTTCAGGCAGCCATGCGTCGAGACAGCCTACCGATTCGATGGCGTCGAGCCCAGGCTCGGGATGCTTCGAGGTGAGCAGACGGTCCATGTGCTCGCGGAACACCGGCGGCGGCACCGCACGCCACTCAGCGGGCGCGGGCCGCTCGGGCTTCCGGTCGAAAAGCGCGGGATCGCCAGCCACGTCGGCCGCCCAGGTCAACGCTTCAATGGCCCGTTCGGGCGTCATCTCTCGTGCTACGGACATTGGCTAGCCTAGTATATCGCGGAGCGCCTCGATGAGACGCTGATTCTCTTCTGGCGTTCCAACCGTGATCCGGATGCAGCTGCGGACGCGCGAATCCCCGGTTGAAAACTGCCGCACGGCGATGTTGCGCTGCAGCAACGCGGCGCATAGCTCCCCAACATCACCGGCGTACTGCACCAGCAGGAAGTTCGCATCGCTTGGGAAGCTTCGGAGCGACTCGTGTTGGTCCAGGTCCGTTGCGAGTCGTTCGCGCTCCGCGACGATGCGGGTGATGTGCTCTTCGATCATCGGGGCGAGGTCAGTCAGCGCGAGCGTCGCGATTTCCTGCGCAGCGGTGTTGAGGTTGAACGGCTGGCGCACTTTCTCGAGCTCCGCCGAGAGTGCTTCGTGGATGCGCACCCAGCCGACCCGAATGCCTGCAAACCCCACTTTGGACAGGGTGCCCATCAATGCGCAGTGAGGGCGTTCCTCTGCGAACATGGCAAACGACTGCCCGGAGTAGGGGCCATACGCTTCGTCGATGACGTGCAGCGAGTCGGGGAAGGCGTCGATCAGCGCTTCGAGCCTGGTGCGCGAGAAACAATTGCCAGTGGGATTGTTCGGGCTTGCGTAGTAGACGATGTTTGGATTCGTCCGTTCGATCGCGTCAGCCATCGCATCCACGTCGAGGTCCCATGCGCCGTCCAGGGGAACACCCACGGCGCGC
>QMMB01000222.1 GCA_003647035.1 Deltaproteobacteria bacterium
CTGTTGAAGGCTGCCGATTCCATGCGCCCAGGGTACCACCCCGAGAGATGGAAAAGCCCCGCCAAGGAGGCCGGCACGCCCGCGGACGCCCCAGCCATGGCGAGGGACAACTCGCGCTGCCTCACTCGGGCTGCCCCCAAGAGGGCGTTACATGCCGCAATCCCCATCGCCCGCAGAGCCCGGATCGCAACATAAGCTCCGCTCTCCTGGTGGCTCTCGCGCGGGCGTTCGGCGGGCTCATTTTCCGGTACAATGCGCTGCCGCGACAACAGATCAGAGCGGGTGCGGTACCTATGCCGTGCCGTAGACGGGACAAGAGAAAGCAGAGCAATGAACTTCGAGAAAGTGAGCATCGTCAGCGTCCGCCACGTGGACGCACCCCACCGGGTGACGTCAGCGGAGATCCAGGAACGCCTGTCCGAAACCATGGAGCGACTGAACGTGAAGCCCGACCTGCTCGAATCGGTGGCCGGGATTCGCGAGCGACGCTACTGGGATGAAGGCTTCGAACCGAGCGACGGTGCAACGCTCGCGGCCCGGGCCGTTTTCGACGATTGCGACATCGATCCCGCCCGGCTCGGGACACTCATCAATACGTCGGTCTGTCGCGACTACATCGAGCCGTCGACTGCCTGCCTGGTGCACGGCAACCTGAAGCTCCCCGCCAGCTGTACGAACATGGACGTGGGCAACGCCTGCCTGGCATTCTTCAACGGCATAGAGATCGTGGGCAACATGATCGAGCGCGGCCAGATCGACTACGGAATGATCGTCGACGCGGAGTCGTCGCGCTTCCTGACCGAATCGACCATCGCGCGGCTGCAGCGGTCGTCCACCGACATGAAGACCTTCTACGAGGAGTTCGCGTCGCTGACGACTGGCTCCGGCGCCGTCGCCATGCTGCTGGCCAACTCCGATCTCGCGCCCGACGGCCATCGCTTCAAAGGCACCGTGAGCCTGGCCGCCACCGAGCACAACCGCCTGTGTCTGGGGCAGCTCGAGCGGGGCTGGACCGACACCAAGGGCCTGATGCTGGCGGGCATCGAGTTGTCCAAACGCACCTGGATCAAGGCCCAGGAAGAGCTCGGCTTGAGTGATGCCGAGGTAGACCAGTACTGCTTGCACCAGGTGAGCACCGTGCACGCCCATCAGCTCGCGGCAAGTCTGGGAGTGAGCATCGAGAAGGCGCTACTAATAGTTAGGGAGTATGGAAACGTCGGTCCCGCCTCCGTTCCGATGGTGCTGTCGATGGCCTTGGACAAGGGCCGCATCAAGAGCGGAGATCGCATCGTGCTCGCCGGCATCGGCAGCGGCCTCAACTGCATGGTGGGCGAGGTGATCTGGTGACAGTGAGCGACCGCGTCCCGCGGTCGCTCTACCCCTTCGAAGGTCATCGCATCGACATCGGAGGTCACGCTTACCACTACCTCGACGAGGGCTCGGGCGAGCCGCTCGTGATGCTCCACGGCAACCCGACCTGGTCGTTCTACTACCGCGATCTCGTGAAAGCACTTCGTGACCGGCACCGCACGCTGGTGCCCGATCACATCGGTTGCGGTCTTTCCGACAAGCCGAGCGACGCTGAGTACCGATACACCCTCTGCCAGCGCGTCGACGATCTCGAACTGTTCTTGGACAAGGTCGATGCCGGCGATGGGCTCACGCTGATACTGCACGATTGGGGCGGCATGATCGGCATGGCCTACGCCATTCGCCATCCCGAAAGGGTGAAGCGCCTGGTGCTGATGAACACCGCCGCATTCCACTTGCCCGAAGTGATGAAGCTTCCGGCGGCGCTCTGGTCCGTTCGAAACACGCGTCTCGGCGCCTACTGTGTGCAGCGCTTCAATCTCTTCTGCCGTGGCGCCTCTTGGCTTTGCACCGTCAAGCGGTTGCCGAAGGAAGTCCGTGACGCGTACTGCGCACCCTACGAGACCTTCGACGATCGACTCGCAACGCTGCGCTTCGTGCAGGACATTCCGCTCGCGCCCGGCGACCCCGCCTACGACACGGTGAGCGTGGTCGAGGCCGGCCTCGAGCGCTTCCGTGAGACACCGATCCTGCTGCTGTGGGGCTTGAAAGACTTCGTCTTCGGAGAACCTGTGCTCGAGATATTCGAGCGCCACTGGCCTCACGCCGAGGTCCATCGTTTTCCCCAGGCCGGCCACTACGTGCTCGAGGATGCCAGGCACGAAATTCCCGGTCTGATTCGGAGTTTCGTCGCGGACCACCCTCTGTCGTAGACTAGCCGTCATGAACATCGCATCGTTCGTCGTCGAGCGCGCGAAAGAGACCCCCGATTCTCCGGCCGTCTCCTACCCACAGAGACGCGGGCGCGACGGCACTGCGCGCTACACACATTACAGTTACCGGCAGCTCGATCTCGAGAGCGATCGAATCGCGCGCGGCCTTGACGCACTGGGTATCGGCCGAGGTGTGCGCACGGCGTTGCTGGTGCGGCCCAGCCTCGAGTTCTTCGCCCTCACTCTGGCGATCTTTCGACTGGGTGCGGTGCCGATCGTGGTGGATCCAGGCATCGGCGCGCGCAGCCTCAAAACCTGCCTCGCTCAGGCCGAGCCCGAGGCCTTTATCGGCGTACCTGCGGCGCATGCGGCGCGGGCCGTGCTCGGATGGGGGCGACGCACGATACGAAGGAATCTGACGGTCGGCCGGCGCTGGTTCTGGGGCGGAACGACGCTTGCGAAGATTCGGCGTGCACCCCTCGCCGCCGAGTCCCAACCTGTCGCCGACACGCGCCCCGACGAGGTGGCCGCGATTCTGTTTACGAGCGGTAGCACCGGCTTGCCCAAGGGCGTCGTCTATCGCCACGAAAATTTCGCAGCCCAGGTCGAGGCCATTCGCGGCCTCAGCGTGATCGACCCGGGCGAGGTCGACCTGCCGACCTTCCCGCTCTTTGCCCTCTTCGACCCGGCCTTCGGCATGAGAGCCGTGATCCCCGAGATGGATCCAACCCGGCCTGCGGATGTCGATCCACGGCGTATTGCCGAGGCGGTTGACGAGTTCGCGGTCACGAACATGTTCGCTTCTCCGGCGCTGCTCGACACAGTGGGTCGCTACGGCGAAAAGCACGGGCTGCGGCTTCCGACACTCAAGCGCGTAATTTCCGCCGGCGCGCCGGTGCCCGCCGAGGTGATGCGGCGCTTCCTCGACATGCTGCCAGAGGGCGCCGAGATCCTGACTCCCTACGGCGCGACGGAGTGTCTGCCGGTGGCCTGTATCTCGAGCCGGCAGGTACTGGGCGGCACCGCTACCGCGACCGACGCCGGCGCGGGCGTGTGCGTCGGCGCACCGGTCCCCTCGATCGACCTTCGCATCATCCGCATCGACGATGCGCCGATCGAGAAATGGGACGACGAGAGGGTGCTCGGGCCTCGTGAGATCGGAGAGATCGCCGTGCGCGGGCCCCAAGCCACCCGGGCCTACTACAACCGCCCCGACGAGACCGCCCTCGCGAAAATCGCAGATGCCGACGGCAGTCTGTGGCACCGCATGGGAGACGTGGGGTACCTCGACGACGAGGGTCTGTTGTGGTTCTGCGGTCGCAAAGTGCACCGCGTACAGACGCCCGATGGTGTGCTCTATACGATCCCCTGCGAGGCCGTCTTCAACACACACCCTGACGTGCGCCGCACGGCCTTGGTGGGTGTTTCGAGGGGCACGCACTCTCTACCGGTGTTGTGCGTAGAGAAGCGGGACGGAGCAGAGACGCCCTCCGACGCCGCGCTGATCGCCGAACTACTCGAGCTGGGCGCCGCCCACGAGCACACGCGCAACATCCGCCAGCTCCTGTTTCACCCCCAGTTTCCCGTCGACGCCCGCCACAACGCCAAGATCGGCCGCGAGCAGCTCGCACACTGGGCGCGCAAGCAGCTCAAACGGCGCGCCGGCGGGAACGCACAGACGTGAAGGCGCTGGTAACCGGGGGCGGCGGCTTCCTCGGCAAGGCCATCGTCGGCAAACTGCTCGAACGGGGAGACTCGGTGCGCAGCCTCGCGCGCGGCGACTACCCGGAGCTAACCGCCTTAGGCGTCGAGACCATGCACGGCGACCTGGCCGACCGCGACGTTGTGATGCGTGCGCTCGAGGGTCGCGACATCGTATTCCACGTGGCCGGCAAAGTCGGCATGTGGGGACGCTACGAAGCCTACCGATTGACCAACCTGGTGGGGACCGACAACGTCATTGCGGCTTGCAGACGTCACGCAGTCGCGCGACTCGTGTACACCAGCACGCCCAGCGTCGTGCATGCGGGAGGTGACATCGAGGGCGCGGACGAGTCGCTCCCCTATGCCAAGCGCTTCGAGGGCCCCTATCCCGAGACCAAGGCGGAAGCCGAACGTCACGTGCTTGCGGCCAACGATGATCAGCTAGCGACGGTCGCAATTCGGCCTCACCTGATCTGGGGACCGGGCGACAACCAACTCATGCCCCGCCTATTGGCCCGCGCGCGATCGGGCCGAATGCGATATGTAGGCCGCGAGGACAAACTCATCGATACACTCTACGTAGACAATGCCGCGGACGCGCACATTGCCGCTGGCGATCGACTCGCGCCTGGTGCCGCCTGCGCGGGCAAGGCCTACTTCGTGAGTCAAGGCGATCCGTGGCCAGCGAGCAAGATCACCAATGCGCTCCTTGCCGCGGCTGGGCTCCCGCCCGTAACGCGCCGCTTGCCCGTATGGTTCGCCTACGCAATCGGTTCGCTCGCAGAGGCGACCTATCGGTTGCTGCGGATCGAGTCAGAGCCGCCAGTGACACGCTTCGTAGTGCAGCAGATGGCCGCGGCTCACTGGTACAACATCAGCGCAGCGCGCCGCGACCTTGGGTACGAACCGCGCGTCAGCATCGAAGAGGGACTGGCGGAACTTCGGCGCCACTTCGAGCGCGACACCAGCTAGGGAAGAAACCGACTAACCAACTAGCCGCGGAGGTCAGATCCACCGCACCGATGTCCACCCGGTGGGTTGATAGGGAAAAGAAACTGCGTTTTCAGCAATGTCCGATGATCGGGTAGGTTCAATCGGTCGGTGCAACATCTTCTGCTTTAGTTCATAACCCAGGAGGTGTCGCAGATGTCAAGAACAAGAGGGCCGAGGATGCCGCGACACAGCTTGTTTAGGGGGGGGACCCGCGAACCGATACACTCGCCACTCTCCTTCCGCAATGTTCCGGGTGGGAGCGAGGCCCATCCATGAACTTTCTCGACCGCAGGATCCATCTCGTCACCGGCAAGGGCGGAGTGGGCCGCACCACTGTCGCGGTGGCCCTGGCCCATGCGGCGGCGCGGGCGGGGCGGCGGGTGCTGCTGGCCGAGATCGGAGACCCGGAGGGCGGCTACTCGGCCATCGGGCGCAAGTTCGGGCGGGAGTACCTCACACCAGAGCCCGAGCCGCTGGCCGAGGGCATCATGGGCTGTCACCTGTGGGCCATCCGGGGGCACGAACTCTTCGTGCGCTCGGTCATCCCGGCGGGGCCGCTGATCAAGGCCGCGCTCGTCTCCAAGCCTCTGCGCAAGTTCCTCGTCGCGGCGCCTTCCCTGCACGAGATGGGCGTGCTGTACCACATCCTTTCCCTGCTCAAGCAGAAGGATGAACGAGGGCGACCGCGCCACGAGGTCTTCATCGTCGACATGCCGGCCACCGGCCACACCCTGGCCCTCACCAGCCTGCCGGCGATCATCCTCAACCTGCTGCCGGTCGGTCCGATGGCCCGGGCCATGCGGGAGGGCCAGTCCTACCTCAACGACCCGGCCAACGGAGCGGCCTGGGTGGTGACCCTTCCCGAGCAGCTACCGGTGAGCGAGGCCTTGGAACTCCTGGACGGGCTGCGATCGACTGAGATGCCGGCTGGCGGGGTCATTCTCAATCGCATGCCCGAGAACCCGTTCACCGACGAGGAGCGCGACGCCCTCGAACTCCTGCTGGACGAGACACCCATGCACGGCGAGATTGCCTTTCAGCGCATCGGGAGCGCCGAGGTTTCGTCGACACGTCTGAAGCAGGGAACCTCGGTGCCGGTGTGGGAGCTGCCCGAGATCCTCGGGCCGAAG
>QMMB01000223.1 GCA_003647035.1 Deltaproteobacteria bacterium
AAGAAGCGCTGCTGCACGCATACATGGTGCATGTAGCAAAGGACTTCGAGGAAATCCTCGACGAGAAGCTGCGTGGGCTTCGCTCTCTTGGCGACCGGCTGGTCGAAGCGGTGGCGGTTTCGGTGGAGTTGATTCGGGAGCGAGAGGACGTGGCGCCATTCTTCAACGAGGAAGGCCTCGGCCTGACCGCGCAACTCACGTCGAACGCGGCCGCGATGCGGGAGCAACTCGTTCGTCAGATCGAAAGGGAGTCCTGCTCGGACCGGATCCAGGGAACGCTTCGAAACGACGTGTCCGCCGAAGAAGCAGCCGAATGGGTCACCCGCATGATTTTTTCCTTCTCGGTCCTACCATCGGAGGCTCGTTCGGGGGTTTCCCTCCGGAAATACTTGCGAAAAATGCTAATTCCGTCCCTCATCGAAGGGTGATACAAAAAATCTTATTTGTCTGGACACTGAGGCACAAATAGACAAAATGCCTGATCACGGCGTTCCCGGTTCGAGTGAAACCGGTCGGCACACCGAACCGTTCAAAGGAGCAATAGAAATGGAAACCGCGGCACAAGACGCAGCAACGATCCCATACGACCCCATTTACGATCCGTTCAACCCCGAGCTGATCGCCGACCCGTATCCGTTCTACGCGCGCCTCCGGGACGAACATCCGCTTCACTACAACGAGCGGATGGATTTCTACGTGCTGTCCCGCTACGACGACATATTTCACGCGCTTCGTAAGCCGCAGATATTTTCGTCCGCGCAGGGGCTTACGCCCGTCAAAGACGAGATCGCCCAGCTCGGTCTTCCGCCGACGTTCATCATGATGGATCCGCCGGACCACACACGACTCCGGAGGTTGATCACGAAGGCGTTCACGCCCGATACGGTGAAAGAGCTCGAGCCGACGATCAGACAATTCGTGGTCGAGCATGTCGACGCCATGAAGCAAAAGTCTGCCGATGGAGAAGAGGTCGACTTGGTCCAGGCGGTCGCGTCGCCACTGCCGACCATGGTGGTCGCGGATATTCTCGGCGTGCCTCCCGAGGACCGCGAAAAGTTTGACCCATGGTCGGACGCGATCACCTCAGCCTCCGCGGACTTCACGCTTGACGTCAAGGAGGCGATGGACGCGGTGCAGGGACTAGTCACGTACTTTAGCGGCATGTGCCAAGCCCGCAGAGCCAACCCGACCGGTGACATGATCACCAAGCTCACTCAGGCTGAAGTGGACGGCGAGACGCTCACCGATTGGGACATCGTGGGCTTTTGTTTCGTCATGATTGCGGGCGGCAACGACACCACCACGAACCTGATCGGCAACTCGATGAAGTTTCTCCACGACTACCCCGACCAGCACCGGGAAATGATCCAAGACCCTTCACTCATTCCAAACGCAATCGAAGAGTTCCTTCGTATCGAGTCGGTGGTGCAGGGCCTTTCGCGCACCACGCTCGAGGACGTGGAGTACTACGGCAAGACGATTCCGGCAGGCAGCAAAGTGCACAATCTTTATGCGTCCGGTAACCGTGATCCGCGGCACTGGGGTGACAATGCGGACGAGCTAGACATTCACCGCGAGATCGACCGGCACCTTTCGTTCGCGCAGGGGCCGCATTTTTGCATCGGGGCGCACGTCGCGCGCCTGATGATACGCATCTATTTCGAAGAGATGGGCTCGCGCATCGGTAAGAATTTCGAGATCGACTGGGACAATGCCGAGCGGCGAAACTCTGCCTTCACACGTGGCTTCACCAAGATCCCGATTCACATCAAGGCATGAGTACGATCCGAGTACGATTCGAGCCCGCCGGCTTCGAGGTCGACGCCCAGCCGGGCGAAGCGATCATGGATATCACCGACGCAAACCCCGCGGCGGAGGTCCCATACTCCTGCCGCGCCGCCACCTGCGGCACCTGCAGAGTCGAGGTGTTGGAAGGTGGCGAATCGCTCTCGACCCCCGACGAGTTCGAGCTCGAAGTCCTCGACATCTTCGGCGACACCCCCGACAAAGTCCGCCTCTGCTGCCAAAGCAAACTAGTCGGCGGCAATGGAACCCACGTCACCCTAAAAGTCTGTGAAGACTAGGGGTTTTTTCTTACGGCGCCTTGGAGCTAGAAGGCGGCTTTGAGGGCTAGGTTGATGCCGAACTCGTTGATCTTGATGTTGATGGGGTTGAGCTGGCCGGGTTGGCCCGGGGGGTCGGGGAATGTGGACGGGAATGCGACGCCCGCGAGTTGTCCGCTGCCGTGGGAGTAACGGAGCGCCACGGCGAAGGCGAGGTAGAAGCCGTCTTGGTCTCTCGTGGGGGGTGCGGAGCGGTTCGCGAAGTCGATGCCTAGCGTGAAGCCGTAGAAGTCGATCTGGCTTTCGCCGAACTCGTCTGGCGCTTGCTCCGGACTGAGGTCCGTGAAGAAACCCGCGCCTAGCTTCACACGCTCGGTGAGCCGGAATATTCCGCCGATGCGCGCGTTGGCCGTGGTCGTCCGGTCGATGTCGAGCGCGGGCGTGTTCAGCGGAAAAGATAGGACCAGGTCGGCCTCGACCCAGCCCCATTTTCCCAAGTAGGCGGCGCCCAAGCGCGTCACTCCTACTTCGACGCCTGCCCAGGAGCCTGAGAGCTCGTCGATTTGAGTTCCTTGGAATTGGGGAGCGCCGTTGGGCGGGGACAACGACTGCGTCGCCGTGGTTTCGTTGTCGAGGTAGACTAAGTAGCTCGGCGTCGCGACCATCCACCCAATTCGGACCTGCTTGATCGGAGCCCACTGGAGCCCGAGCTTCATCTGCAGGCCTCCACCGGCAACGCTCTGGTTCAGGCTCCGATTGAAAGTACCGGCTGCCCCCAGAGCATACGCACCGGTCACGATCTCGGTGGCCTTCTTCGACGCTATTACGATGTCCAGCCCTCCGCCCAAGAGAAACTTTTCGCTCTTCTTCCACGCGACGGTTCCGCTCACGTGATACACGGACTTGGCCTCGTCAGCGCTGGCAAAGAACTCCGAAGGTTCCGTCGCACCGGCCGCCGTCGCGACCGTATCCTGGACGAATCGATCGAAAGACCGGGAGAAGAAGAACCCCACGCCCCAGCGTAGTGCCGGTCGCGGCGCAGCAACGAACGTAAGCGCACGAGGAATCGCCTGAATCGCCGAGTAGTCGCCCTCGCTCTGCTCCCCGCTTTCGATGGACAGTGAGCCTGGTGCGCTCGCAATGCTGTAGGACAACACCGCTCCAGTCAGGTCGACCGACCTGCTATCGAGTCGCGCCACCCCAGCGGGATTGAACCACATCGCGCCGCCCGTGTGTACGTTGGCCACGACCGCACCGCCCGTGAGCGCGACGTCGCTCCCGGCTACGACGTCCTCACTGTTGCCCGCGGCGGCCATTGCCGGAACGACGAGCATCGAAAAGACAAGAACCCCCACAGACCGAAGCATCGCCTGGGCATAGTAGCGTCAAAGTCGATTATTGGAAGCTTGTTCGATGTGCGGGTGCTCTGAAGTTCAGGCGATAGGTTCGAGGATGACGACCGGGATGACGCGTTCGGTCCACGTCGCGTAAGTCGCGAAGTCTGGGTAGTGAGCTACGAGCTTCGGCCAAAGCGCCTCACGTTCTTGGGGAGATGCCGTGCGGGCGTTCACCTTCAGTTTGCGTCGCTTGATCCTAGCTCGGGGTTGGGTGTCCAGCAGCCCGGCGGTCGGGGCGTCATTGTCCGGGGCCAGCGTGCCAAACGTCCGCAGCCGTCGGATCCGCGGGGGCGT
Organism: Deltaproteobacteria bacterium; assembly: GCA_003647035.1. GTDB lineage: Bacteria > Myxococcota_A > Polyangia > Polyangiales > Houyiibacteriaceae > SG8-38. Next base: position 3,755 of record QMMB01000223.1, read on the forward strand.
CGGCGAGCAGCTCGCGCGGCATTAGCTTTGCGGCTTCGCGCAGCGCGCGACTGGCTTCTTCCAGCCGCTTGGCGTCCCAGTGCGTCGATGCGGCTTGGAGCGCGTACCCTCCGGCCGACGCGCGCTGTTCGGGCAGCGAGTCGCGTGAGGATCTCCAGGCCTCGCTTCGCCGAATGATGTCCGAGAGGCGCAGGAACGGCTCCCCGGCCGTGGTCCAATCGCTTCGTCCGGAGTGGCGGGCAGGGTTGCGCGCAGAGGCGAGTTCGACGATGGGGCGGTTTTCGGTGTTGAGCGGCGTCCGGCTCAAATGCGACGCAAGGGCGTCGAGCGGACCCACGTAGAGGGCGGCGGGCCCGAGCGGATGGGTGACCCAGCGATCCTCGACGCCCCGTGCCGCTAGCTCTTCGGTCCGCGTGCTGACGGTCGTTGGGTCCGGACCGTCGTCGACACCCCCGATGAGGGCGATGATCGCATGGGCTCCATAGAAGTCACCGCGGAACACCTCGGCGTTGGGGAAGACGTCGAGGTAGGTCGCAAGGATCGACTCGAGCTCGGTAGCTCCAAGCTGGTAGAGCGGCAACCACTGACAAAACAATCCGCCGGGTGCCAAGCGTTCCTTGGCGCGCGTGAAGTGCTCAGTCGTGTACAGAGATCCAGTTTCCGACCGCCACGGAACGAACAGGTCCGCAACGATCACATCGAAGCTGTCGTCGCTTCGTCGAAGAAAGCTTCGCACGTCGTCCGCGACGACGTGGGTTCGTGGGTCGGTGTAGACCTCGGAGTTCCATTGTCCGAAGAAGCGCGTTGCCGCAGCGGTCACGCCCGGCATGATCTCGACGGTGACGAGCTTGCTCACACCGTGGTCGAACGCCACACCCGCCGAGGATCCGGTGGCGGTGCCAATAAAGGCCACACGTCGTGGCTTGGGATGCAGCAGGAGCGGCAAATGCCCCTGCCGTTCCTGGTGGACCGCGTCGGCAGTGCCGCCGAGAGCGTAGTGGTTGTCGGTTTGGATGAGCAGGTCGCCGTTCCGTTCGATGACGGCCACCAGCCCGGCAGCGCTGACCTCCGTATCGAGGAGCTTGTCTCCCTCGGCGAGCCGGAGAGGCGGATGGCTCCAAGGCCGTGCCACTGCGCAAACCACGGCGAGAAGGGTGACCACGAGCACCGCGTACCGACGCGGACGTACAGCAAGGATTGCGATCAATCCGTACACGACCGCCACTACGAGGAAGGCAGGCCAAAGATGAAAGTAGGGGAGCAGCACGTAGGGCGCTGCGAGCGCGCCGGTCATTGCGCCGATGGTGTTGGCGGCGAGAAGACCTCCGGCGATGTGGCCCGCAGTCCTTCCGTCCCCCTCGGCTTCACGACCGGCACGAACGAAGAGCGCCGGAAGAACCGCGGCAGCGGCAACCAGGGCGGGGCCTGCGGTGGCCGCGCAAAGAAGAAAGGCACGTGGCACGTAAGCGGCCGACTCTTCTCCACCGACGAGATACGAGAGGCCGCCGGTCGCTGCCATGAACAAGGAAGGGAAGACGACGAAAGCAACAGCCGCGAGGCTTGCGGCGCCCGCAACGAGAACCGCGGGCGACACTCTCCGCTGCGCGAGAGAAACGAAGATCGCGCCCACAGCCAGCGAGAGCAAGGTCGTGACCAGGACTGCGCCAAGCGCGAAGGTCGATTGATCGAGCACACGCCCGAAGGCCTGGTGAAGAAGGAGCTGAGCGGCAAATACGCCGAATCCGGATCCGAAGGCGATGAATGCAGTGTCGAACCGCGGCCACGCGCGGCCCGCTTCCCTCGCGGTTCCCTGAGATGAAGCGCCGCCGCGAACACCCCTCGCGACGAAGACACTTGCAAATCCCACGGCCGCCAGCATGATGACACCGGTGATGTACGCTCCGCGCACGCCGAGAAGCGCGGGCAACCAGAACGCCGTGAGCCCCGCGCCGAGCGCCGCTCCGGCCAAGTCGACGGCATAGAGCGCGGTGCCGCGTGACCCCAGCTCATCCGTGCGGTCGCTCGTTGCCGCCACGAGGAGGGGAAACGCAGCGCCGATCGCCGTGCTTGCGGGCGCCGCCACCGCCACCCGCGCCCCGACCTCCATATCTCCTGCACCGCGCCCGCTCCGAATCGCACGCCCTGACGACAACTCAAATGGCGATCCCGCCCGCGGCGGGTTCGCCCACCCGGCGTCCAGCGCGCCAGGAGGAGACGAAGAATGTCGATCTTGAACGTCATCCGATACCAGATTCGACCCGAGAAGACCCTCGAATGGGAGGGCGCCATCGCAGAGGT
>QMMB01000224.1 GCA_003647035.1 Deltaproteobacteria bacterium
AGGGCACCACAGGTCAGGGTCGGACCTCCATGGGCATGATCAATAGCACCGGTTGCACCTCGGTTTGGGGCAGCACCTACCCGTTCAACCCCTACCCGTTCCCCTGGGCCAACCACCTCTTTCAGGACTCCCCATCGATGGCGATGGGCATCTTCGAAGGGCACATGGCCAAGATGGCGGAAGGCTTCAAGGCCATCCGCACCGTCGAGCTGGAGCTGGAGGACAAGTACAACTCCGCCGAGCACGACGAGTTCCTCACCTACTTCACGTGGCGCCAGTTCTCCGACGAGGAGTGGGAGCTTTGCCCGCCGGTGGTTGCGGTGGGTGGCGACGGAGCGATGTACGACATCGGCTTTCAGAACCTCTCCCGGGTCATGGCGTCGGGGATGCCCATCAAGGTGCTGGTGGTGGACACCCAGGTCTACTCCAACACCGGTGGCCAGGCCTGTACGTCTGGCTTCATCGGCCAAGTGTCGGACATGGCGCAGTACGGAAAGGCCATCCAGGGCAAGCAGGAGCCTCGCAAGGAGATTGGCCTCATCGCCATGGCGCACCGCACCACGTACGTGATGCAGAGCACCATCTCCCACCCGAATCACATGATCGAAGGCTTCATCCAGGGTCTGAAGACCCGCCGGCCTGCGCTCTTCAATCTCTACAGTACTTGTCAGCCGGAGCACGGCATCGGTGACGACATGAGCGCGGCGCAGTCGAAGCTGGCGGTGGAGTCCAGAGCGTATCCCCTGTTCCGGTACGACCCCGACGCGGGCAAGACGCCCCAGGAGTGTTTTGATCTAGAGGGCAACCCGCAGATGGATCAGGACTGGCCCAGTTACACGATCAAGTACCGGGAGAACGGAGCCGAGAAGGAGATGGAACTGCCGCTGACCTTTGCGGACTTCGCCATCACCGAGGGTAGATTCCGGAAGCAGTTCCGAGTCGCACCGCGGGACACCTGGAACGAGAACATGATGCCGTTGGCGGAGTTCCTGGAGTTGGACGAAGACGACCGCGAGGACGTGTTCCCGTACGTCTGGATGGTGGACAAGGAGGAGCAGCTCACCCGGCTGCTGGTGGCCCAGCCCATCGTCGAGTCGTGTGAGGACCGGCGTGACTTCTGGACCATGCTCCGGGCGCTCGCTGGCGAGGATCAGCCCTCCAGCGCATCTCTCGTCGAAGAGGTACGCCAGGACCTGGCAAGCAAGATGATGTCTCAGCTGATGCAGGTGGTGAGTGGATCCGGTGAAGGACTGGCCGCACTGGTAGCGAGCGATACGGCTCCGTCAGCAGCGCCGGCAGCGCGCGAGACCGCTCCGCCGGCAGCACCGGCACCGGTTGCCGAGGGCGACTACCTCGCGCCGTGGATCGAGACCATCAACTGCACCGCTTGCGACGAGTGCACCGATCTCAACTCCAAGATCTTCGTATACAACGCGGACAAGAAAGCCGTCATCAAGAACGCCGAGGCGGGGCCCTACAAGCATCTGGTGAAGGCCGCGGAGAAATGCACGGCCCGGGTCATCCACCCTGGTTTGCCCAGAGACCGAAGCGAAAAGGGCATAGAGAAGTGGATCAAGCGCGGCGAGAAGTACAACTGAGGAACGAGCTGGCATGAGACCGATGAGACTTCTGGGGCTCAAGACGTTTCGGCATGGGGTGCACCCGCCGGAGTCGAAGGACGAGACGAGTGGGCTAGCCATTCGACAGTTCCCCTTCGCGCCGCTCCTCATCGTTCCACTGGTCCAGCACATGGGGGCTCCATCGCTACCGGTGGTGGAAGAGGGACAGGAAGTTCACAGAGGGCAGCAGATCGCTCGCGCGGACGGCTTCATGTCGGTCTCCATGCACGCACCGGCTTCCGGTCTGGTGCGCAGGATCGCCCTCGCGCCCAGCATCAGCGGCCGCATGGTGCCGGCGGTGTACCTGGAGCCGTTTCCCGGCTCCACGCAGGAAATTGAGGAAGGCACGCCCTGCCCGCTCGACACGGCAAGTCCCGACGAGATCATTGCTGCGATCCAGGATGCCGGCGTGGTCGGGCTCGGGGGCGCGGCGTTTCCAACCCACGTCAAGCTCAAGATCCCCGAGGGCAAGTTCGTCGACACGCTGATCATCAACGGGGTGGAGTGCGAGCCGTTCCTCACCACCGATCATCGGGTGATGCTGGAGCAGAGCGGCGATATCTTCATGGGGATCCGTTACCTCCTCAAAGTCACGGGGGCGCAGAAGGTCATCATCGCGGTCGAGGCCAACAAGCCCGATGCGGCGGCGCACCTGCGGGAGGCTTTCCCCGGCGACTTGGACGGGTCGGTGGAGGTGCTCCCGGTGAAGTACCCACAGGGGGCCGAGAAGATGTTGTTCTCTGCGCTTCTTGGCAGGGAGGTGCCCTCCGGGGGACTGCCGTTAGACATCCACGCCCTGTGCTGCAACGTGGCCACGGCAGCACAAATCGGTCACCTGCTGCCTCGGGGGCAGGGTATCCAGGAACGGGTCATCACCGTGACCGGGCCGGCCGTGAAGCGGAAGGGCAACTACCGGATCCCGATCGGCACTCCACTCCGCTTCCTGCTGGAGCACGTAGGCGTCGAAGAGGACGTGAACCGCGTTTTCCTGGGTGGGCCGATGATGGGCGCGGCAGTCTCCAGCCTGGAGATCTCGATCACCAAGGGCACATCGGGGGTGACCGCGTTTACCGACTCGGCGGCGGAGAGGACCCACAGTCAGGTCTACCCCTGTATCCGATGCAGCTACTGCGTCGATGCCTGTCCCATCTTCCTCAATCCGTCACTTCTGGGGATGTTGGCGGCCAATGAGGAGTTCTCGACCATGGCGGAGGAACACAACCTCATGGACTGCTTCGAGTGCGGCTCCTGCTCGTTTGTTTGCCCCTCACACATCCCACTGGTGCAACATTTCCGCGCCGCCAAGGACGCGGTGCGAAAAGCGAAAGCGGGGGCGGCCTGATGGCGAAACCGGGCAAGACCCTGGAGATCCGTACGTCGCCGCACATTCTCAGCGGCTACAGTGTGGACACGATCATGTTCAACGTCGTGCTGGCGTTGCTGCCAATCACGGCGTTCGCGGTGTTCGCGTTCGGTCTCGCCGGTTTGCTGACTCTCTCGATGGCCCTGGCGTCCTGCGTCCTGACCGAGCACCTCATCTGCCGCGCGTCGGGCAAGCCCACTACCATAGGCGATTGGTCGGTAACCATCACCGGCCTGCTCTACGGCCTCACCCTTCCCCCGAGCCTGCCGCTCTGGATGGTGGCTGTGGGAGGCGTGATCTGCGTGGCCATGGGCAAGGCCATGTTCGGGGGTCTCGGTTACAACACGTTCAATCCGGCTCTTGTGGGCCGGGCCGTTCTGCAGGCCGCCTTCCCGGTGGCCTTGACCACCTGGATCCCGAGCTTCGGGGCGGGGCGTTTCTCCTCATTGCCGTCGTCCACGCTGACCTTGCCGTTCACCGAGCCGACAGTCGACGCGATCACCAGCGCTACCCCGCTGGCGCTCTGGAAGTTCAGCCAGGAGGCCACTGCGACCGGGGATCTAGCCCTAGGCTTCACCAGCGGCTCGGTCGGCGAGACCTCAAGTGTGCTCATCCTCCTGGGCGGCATCTATCTGATCGCGCGGAACATGATGAACTGGCGCATCCCAGTGTCGATCTTCGGGGCGGTTGCCGTGCTCAGCGGCGCCCTCCATCTCATGGACCCGGCGCGCTACGCCTCACCGGTCTTGATGCTCTTCTCCGGGGGACTGATGCTGGGTGCCATGTTCATGGCCACCGACATGGTGGGCTCGCCCATGACGTCGCGGGGCTGCTACTTGTACGGCGCACTCATCGGTTTGGTCACCGTGGTGATCCGTACCTGGGGCGGCCTGCCCGAAGGCGTCATGTATGCGATCCTTCTCGGGAACGCCGTCACGGCACACCTCGATCGATGGACTCGGCTCACGGTCTTCGGCACGAGGGGCAAGGAGGCTGCAACGTGAGCGAGACCGAGCTGGTCAGCCGCCCTGCCCCCCCGAGCATCTGGCACATGTACCGCGCCATGGTCGGCGTGGGTATTGTCTGCGGCCTCCTCATCGTCACCGCGTTCCAGGTGACGCGCCCCATCATCGAGCGCAACAAGGCCGAAGCGTTGCAGAAGGCGATCTTCCATGTCCTCCCCAACGCCAGCACGAGCGCCACGTATCGCCTGGACGAGTCCGGCGGTTTCTTGGTTCTCGAAGGCAAAGGGGTTGGCGCGGAGCTGGTCTACGCGGGCTACGACGACAATCACGAGCTGATGGGCCTGGCGGTGGAGGCTCAGGGCATGGGGTACCAGGACGTGATCGGTGTGATCTACGGCTACTCGTTTGCCGAGGAGGCGATCATCGGGATCCAGGTCTTGGAGAGCAAAGAGACCCCGGGACTGGGCGACAAGATCGAGAGCGATCCAGAGTTCCTCGAGAACTTTGAGCGCCTGGACGTCTCGCTGCGGGACGACCTATCGGAGATGGCGAATCCCATCGTGCCGGTCAGGCACGGTGAGAAAACCCATCCCTGGGAGGTGGACGGCATCACCGGAGCCACGATCTCGTCCGTGGCGATCGCCGACATCCTCAATAGGAGCGCGCAGTACTGGATGCCTCGCATCCGGAGCCATCTCAGCGACTTTCAGGGCGACTTTCAGGGAGAGGAGTAGGAGATGGCCGCCACTAGCAAGAGCAGCACCGACGAATTCATCAAGGGCCTCTGGAAGGAGAACCCCGTGTTCGTCCAGGTGCTGGGGATGTGCCCGGTGCTGGCCGTGTCGAATACGGCGATGAACGCGCTGGCCATGGGCTTGGCCACGGCGTTCGTACTGATCATGTCCAACATCGCGGTGTCGTCGCTGCGGAACTTCATTCCCAAGCAGGTTCGCATCGCCACCTACATTCTGATCATCGCTACGTTCGTGACGGTGGTGGACTACGTAATTCAGGCCGTCAGCCTCGATCTCTACAAGGCGCTGGGCGCATTCATCTCCCTCATCGTGGTCAACTGCCTGATCCTGGGCCGGGCCGAAGCGTTCGCCTCCAAGAACACGGTGGCGCGATCGGTCATGGACGGGCTGGGTATGGGGATCGGATTCGCGTTTGCGCTTTTCTGTCTCGGGGCGGTTCGTGAGATTCTAGGCAGCGGATCGCTGTTCGGAGCTCAGTTGTTCCACGATGCCTTTCAAGACTGGGTCGTGATGATTCTGCCGAGCGGCGGTTTCTTCACCCTGGCCGCCTGGTTGCTGCTCTTCAACTGGCTCGAGCAGCGCAAAGAGCGGAAGGCCAAAAGCGACGAAGCGACCACGCTCGCGCTCGGCAAGGAGGCTGTGTGATGCCCAGCGAATCCCTGTGGACGATCTTCATCAACGCCTCTCTCGTCAACAACTTCGTGTTGGCGTACTTCCTCGGAATCTGCCCGTTCCTGGGTGTGTCGTCGAAGCTCGAAACCGCAACGCGCATGGGCGGGGCGGTGACCTTCGTCATGCTGGTGAGCTCCGTGTGCGCGTTCGGGATCCAGTTGCTGCTGGTGGCCATCGACGCGCCGTACCTCAAGCTCATCTCGTTCATCGCTGTCATCGCGTCCACCGTGCAACTGGTCGAGATGTTCATCAAGAAGGTCAGCCCGGCGCTCTTCCGGGCGCTGGGGATCTTCCTGCCGCTGATTACCACCAACTGCGCCATCCTCGGGTTGGCGCTCTTTCAGACCAACAAGGGGTACAGCTTCGTGCAGTGCATCGTCTACGCCCTTGGCGCCGGAGCGGGAGTCACCCGGGCCCGCGTGCTCATGGCCGGCCTGCGCGAGAAGCTCGAGCTGGCGGAGGTGCCGGACGTGACGAAGGGGACTGCGATGGCCTTGATGATCGCCGGACTGCTTTCGGTGACATTCATGGGTTTCGGCGGGCTGGGAGGATAGGATCGTGATGCACGACTACATCATCGGGGTCGGGGCCTTCCTGCTCTTGTCCGCGGCGTGGTTCGGCGTGCAGCGGGCGTGGCGCAGCTCCTTTGCCGATGTCGGAGATGACCCCGACGC
>QMMB01000225.1 GCA_003647035.1 Deltaproteobacteria bacterium
GGGCCAACCCCGAGCTCGGGCTCTCCGCGGCACTGTCGCACAACGGCTTTCCGTTTTCGCCGACCGGACAGACGAGGACGGTGAAGATAACCGCCGCGGTCTACGAGTCCCTCGGCCTCTACCGCGGGGTCTTTCACACGCTTCGGCACGGCCCGATCATCGAGCTTCTGCCTCCGCGCTTGGTGCCACAAGTGCAACGCGCTGCGTGACCGACCACCTACACGGTGCAGATTACCGACGACCCGTGGCCAAACAGGCCTTGGTTGACGGTGATTCCGGCCTTCGCGCCCGCGACTTGCCGTCCTTCGGCTTGACCGCGCAGTTGCCACGTTAGCTCGCACACCTGTGCGATCGCCTGCGCCGGGACCGCTTCGCCGAAGCATCCCAGGCCTCCGCTCGGGTTGCCCGGTACGCGGCCGCCGAGGCGGGTGTCGCCGCCGCGTAGGAGCTTCTCCGCGTCGCCGGGTGGGCACAGCCCGATTTGTTCGTACCAATCGAGCTCTAGCGCAGTCGACAGGTCGTAGACCTCGGCGAGGCTCATGTCTTCGGGGCCGAGGCCCGCTTCTTCGTAGGCGTCGTGCGCGATCGATTCCTTGAACCCGACGTCGGGCATCCCGACGCCGGCCTTCGAATCGGTCGCCAGATTGGGCATCTCGATGATGTCGTTCGGATAGACTGGCGTGACAGTCGACACCGCTGCGATCTTCACTGGGTCGGTCGTGTGCTTCCGGGCGAAATCCATGCTCGAGAGCACCAGGGCTGCTGCGCCGTCGCTCGTCGCACAGATGTCGAGCAGATGAAGTGGGTCGGCCACCAGCACCGAGCTCATCACATCTTCGAGGGCCACCTCTTTGCGGTAGCGCGCGTTTCGGTTGTGAAGGCCATGCCTCGAGTTCTTCACCTTGACCGCGGCGAAGTCCTGCGGAGTTGCGCCGTAGGCGTCCATGCGTCGGCGCGCGTAGAGCCCAAAATACGTGGGGTTGGTGATCCCTTGAATGTGGAAGCGCAACCAATCCGGATCTTCGGGTCGCCGGCCGCCCGTCGGCGCAAAAAAGCCTTTCGGCGCCGCGTCGGCGCCGATCACCAGCGCGACCTCGCAGAGCCCAGCCAAAATATGCGCCCGCGCGACGCCAATCGCCTGTGCGCCGGTCGCGCATGCGCCGTACGAGCTCGACACCTTGGCTCCAGACCAACCGAGCGCTTGCGCAAAAGTCGCGCCCGCTACGTAGCCCGGGTAGCCATTGCGCATCGTGTCGCCGCCAGCCACCAGTTGAATGTCTTTCCACTCGACCCCTGCGTCCTTCAACGCATCTCGTGCTGCTTTGACGCCGTAGCCAACGAAGCTTTGCCCCCATTTACCCCAGGGGTGCATGCCGACACCGAGAACCGCAACGTCTTTGCTCATGCTGCACTCCCGTCGTTGGTCGGCTTCCAGTTCCAAGTGAAGTAGACGTGCTCGTCGTCCTCGTAGAGCTCGCGAAGCACGAGCTCCATCGGCATGCCAGTGTTCAAGGCATCGACTCCGATGCCGTCTGCCACCTGGCCGAGAATCGTGATCCCTTCTTCTTCGAGCTCGACCGCAGCGATAGCGAACGGCTCGAATGGTTCTTTCGCGACGAAAGGCGGAGGTGGCTTGTAGTTCGCGCTCGTGTACGACCACACCTTCCCCGTGCGGCTCAAGGGCACCTCTTCAAGGTCGGCCTCGTCGCATGCCGGGTTCCTGCAAAAGGTCTTCTCCGCGGGAAAGAAATAGGTCCCACACGCGCGGCATCGTGTTCCGAGCAGTCGAGGCTCGCGCGGGTCCATGGTGAAGAGGCCTTCGACGGCCGGTGTCTTGGTTTTGTCAGGCATCGTGAAAGGTTCCATGAAATAGAACACGTTTCACTGAGTTTCAAGCCGACTTGGCGTACTGCGCTTTGGTTCGTTCGAGGAGGTCGGTTAGGTCCTCTCGGAGGGCTTCGAGGCTGTCGAGTGTTGCGCGCGCCGTCGAGCGATTCAGGCCGTCGATCTCCTCGACCATCCTCTCGAGCCGCCTCGCTGCAGCCACCGTGCGCCGGATCGCGTCCAGCTGTTCTGCGCCCTCGGGCTTTGGGTTGAAGACCGGGTTGAACCGTTTGCGGAGCTCCGCGACCGGCGCACCTTCTTCGAACACCGCTTCCCGGAGCTCATCGACCACGCTCTGGTCGACCGCGCGTTCGTGCCCGGCGTCGTTGCTTGGGTGCTTCTTTAGGGCCTTTGCGAAATAGTCGACTGCATCGCAGGTCGGAATGCGCTCGCTGAGGCCGTCCCGCTTCAGGACCGATGGGGCGTGCCGCTTGAGCGCAACGTACGACCCCGTGAGCTTGTCGGCCGTCGCCTGCTTGAGCTGAAGCTCGAGCGAGCAGTACGAGTAGAAGTCCTCATACCCCCAGCCGAGGTATGATTCCCGATTGCGGACCTCGACGAGCGCCTCCGCCATGCTCACCCACGAACGCTTGAACTCGCGCGCGCGCCGGACGACGTGAACTCGAAGCTCGTCTGCCCCCTCTGCTTCGAGCGCCTCTGCGAGGTCGCCGAGCCTTTGATGCGTAGCCATCGACGCTCTATAACACCGAAGTGCCGCGAACCACAGTGGAGCAGAACGCCGCGCGGCGCCGCGCAGCCACCTCGATGCTCGCAACCGAGCTCGTCGGTGACGTGGCCCGGGCTATCGCGGGGCCGGGGATGCAGGTGATGCCGGTCAAGGGCGCGCTCCTTCAACATTGGCTCTACGAAGACCCGGCCGAGCGGCCGATGACCGACGTGGATCTCCTCGTTCGCCCGGACGATTTCGGCAGCGTCGTCGAGTCCCTCGAGGCAGCTGGCTATAGGAGAACGCGCCACCGTAGCGTAGGAGGAATCGTCATGGAGACCCCCTTCGGGTTGGCGCTCGACCTTCATTCGCAGCTCTTCGATTGCGCGCGGTACCGGATGCCCACCGCAGACTTGTTCGCGCGGAGCTCCGAGGATCACGTTCTGTACAGCGCAAGCGTGCAGATCCCGTCACCGCTCGATGTCTATGCGCACCTCATCGGCAAATTCGGCAGTGACCATCTCGACGGGGAGGCCACGGCACGCCTCGATGAAATCGCGCGAATGGAGACACGCCTCGATGCCTCGCCCGATGCGGTGGCCCGGCACCTCGTGCTCTGCGGCATGCGTCGAGCGTCGCGATATGTGCTTCCGTTGGTCCACCGAGCTGTGGGCAGCGGATTCGCGCTACGGGTGTACGATTCTCTTCCTTTCGATCCGATGGGTCGCGGGGTTGCGGCGACGGCCAACCTGTTGTTGGCAGGTGCGGCGCCAGGGGCTCTCGGGGGCGCACTCGTCGCCCACATGCTCAACGACTCCCTGCCGCGAGGGGTTCACTCCGGCGCCCGCGCGTTGTTGCAACGGGCCCGCAGGTGATCTGGCCATCCACCGATCAGGAAGAGACGGGGCCAATCGGGCAGGCCCCAGGGGACCCCTTGGAGGGTGGCGCAGGAACGCAGCTCGTCGCGATGGCCTCTAGAGGCTCCCGATAGACAATTTGCGGCGGTTCGTAGGGCGCGCGCCCAGAGACTCCACCAGAGACTCCACCAGAGACTCCACCAGAGCCCACACTGCTTGTTTCGCTTGGAGTGCTGGTCTTCTTCCGTTCCACTTCGCCCCTCGCGGTTACACTACAGTAAGTCGGACCCGCGTGCGACCCGACGCGGCCATCCTCTGGGCGGCGGGCGGGTAGATCGCGAGCGGGTCTCCCGAATACGTGTGCGCCGCTCCCGGGCAGAAGTTCGAGAGGAGCCCTGCGTCACCCAAGCCTTCGAGCTTACGCCGCGCGGCCTTGGTCGTTTCCCGGACCTCCCGAAGCATACCCGACCCCGCCCAGATCTCGGTGACGCGCCGTTCGTGCAGGTTGCCAATCGAAACGCGCCACTGCACGCAGGGCAGAACGCTCCCGTAAGGATCAATGGCGATGTTGTTCGACCCCGCGCCGCAGTGCTTGTCGGTACCCGCCATGTTCGTTCTCCGTGCGGCGGCGGGCGAGGGGTCCTTCGTGACTCCGACGTCTCGCTTCGAGTGCGCCTCGAGCGCCCGCCGATATCGCGCCTGACCTTCGAGGCTCGCTTCGACGGCCAACGTACTCCGGTCGCCGTTGTCCCTGGGCTTCACCTCTGGATCGATCTGCAACGCAACGTCTAGGTCGTCGCAAACCGCGAGCAGTTCTTCAACCTCGTGCTCGTTCCATCGTGTCAGCACGCTATTGGCTTTCACCCGTAGCCCGATCGAGTTCATCGTGCGGATGTTGGCCAAGAGGCGCGTGAAGCTCCCCGGCACCCGTGTTTGCCGATCGTGTGTGTCCGCCGTCGCGCCGTGAATGCTCACTTCGACGAGAAACGGGTCGACTTCATCTCGAATTCGGCGAGCCACCGCTTCTTTGATCGCGTGGCCATTGGTCTTGAGCCGGATCACGAACCCGAGGTCACGCGCATGTCCCGCGATTTCGAAGAAGTGCGGGTGTGCGAGCGGCTCGCCACCGGTCAACGAGAGGTTGAGCACGCCGAGAGAGGCGAGGTCGTGCAGGAGCTCACGATACTGAGCGAGGGACAGTCGCTTCCCGCCGAGAGACAGGTCGTTGTAGCAAAACGTGCAGTCGAGGTTGCAGGCGTAGGTGAGTTCGAGCAGCACCGACATCAGCCGATTGTCGTTCCAAGTGCGCTTCACCGTGTCGGAGTAGCTCATGATCGCGTGATTGCGCCTGCCCGTAGGAGCTCGGCGACGAGGGACGAGGCGTCCAATCGCGCTCGCTCGGCGTCGACGGCATACCGTTCGGTAATGCTCGTGATCACTTCGTCCAGGCTGTGCTCGGCCTTCAGCTGCTCCACGATGAAAGCGCCCACTTCATTTACTACGAGTACCTCGCCGGCGTCCTGAAGGACGAAGATGCCTTCGTCGTCCATCACGCGAAACCTGGCGTGCGGGTCAACGCGATAGTGCTGCGTGCTGGTTTCGGTACTCATGGTCCAAGACGCTCCAGAAACGGGTGTCCTTTGCAAACGAAAGAATGCGCAATGGCACACGCTCGATCAGCATGGCGGCGCGAGACGTGAGCTCCTCGACTAGCAGGGAGTCGGCGTTGATGTAGGGGCACGAGGCGACGATACGCGAGACCGCTTCGGCTTTCGAGCACCGGTGTACCGACGGGGCCGCGCCATGCGCGAGGCCGAGCAATCCGGTCAACGGGTAGGGCGGGTGCGGCGTGGGTACCCCACCGAAATCACCCGCAAATGGCATGGCCTGAAGCTCGAACGTCCCTCCCGAGGTCGTGACGGCGTTGAGCTCGTCACTCAGGATGCCGAGCTCGAGCTCCTCCGCCAGCCGGCACAGGGTGGTTTTGCCAGCGCCCGAGCGTCCGCAGAAGAGAAAACCGCGGGCGCCATCGGTGAAGGCGGCGCTGTGCATCACCAGCGCCCCCTCGCTGAAGAGCCGATAGCAAGCGATCACGCGGAAGAGATTCTCGAAGGCGCCCAAGAACCATTCGTCGGCGAGGCAGGTCTGCATCTGCGCTCGAAGAGGGGTGCGGTCGATGTTGGCAGTGAATCCGATGCCGGCAACGGCGACGCTGTCCTCGCCATGCACCACCGCGATCCGGTACTCGACGGGGCCCACCGGCCTTCTCATGAACCCCTCTGGGTTGGGCGCGTAGTGTACGTCTACCTCGACGTCGGGCTGGGTGTCGTCGGCGCACAGCAAAGCGTCGAATCGCGAACGCACCAGGTCGAGTTGCTCTGGGTTTAGCCCCGCGAATCGGTACCGGGAACCGGCAAACGCGATGGTCAGCGCACTCATCGGCCCGCCTTCGCCACCCTGCGTATCAGCGCACGCGCGTACTTGCCGCACGCCGCCACCCGCTCTGAACCGCTGACGTCGCACTGCGCACGCCCGACGATCGCATTTGCCGGCGCGGCGGGGTCTCGCTCGTCGGCGTTGTCGGCCTGCGTGAGCGCGACGATGCCGCGAACGGTCGCCGCGTACCCCAA
>QMMB01000226.1 GCA_003647035.1 Deltaproteobacteria bacterium
GACTCGGCCGAGCCCCCCGGTCGCACCGCGGCCATCAGCACCTGGGTGCGGTGGACGAGCGAGCCGGTCGGTGGCGAGGACACCGACACGAACTCGCAATCCGCGCCCCGAGCTAGGAAGCGGCTCGCCAGGGCCTCTTCAACGTGCGTGAAGTAATCGAAACCGCCGAGCTTCGCGAAGCCGAATAGACCGGGGACGAGAACGATGTGGTGCCTGGATCGAGACATCGTTGGCTGCACCCTACCATGGCGCACCTGTGCCTCCTCAGGACCCCGTAGACCGCACCATCGTTGACGCTTCCGCAGTCGGGGTCGAGCTCCTCGGGCCACTCCGGGTTCTTAGGGTCGAAGTAGTGCGTGGGCCGCTTGACCCGGATGACGCGGGTGCCGACGTGGCCCGGAAGCGTGTGCACCCCAGGCCAGTCCTTGGCGTAGCGCACCGCCCCGGGCTCACCCTAGTTCAACTCGACGGTCACCTTGTCGATCTGGCCATTGAATTCGTTGTCTCGCTCCGCGTACGCCTCGGTGACCGGAGTCGCCTCATCGACGCCCACATCGGCTGTCTCGTCTGCGGAGAAGACGAAGGGCGTAGTTCTATCGATTCGCCCCTCGGCGACCTTCTCACCGTTGACGAAGATCGTTCCCGTGCCGCCTGATCCCGGGTCGCCTCCATCGAAGGCGAACTCGTAACGGATCGTCGCCTTTCCTGGGGGCACTCGTTGCGGGGCGCTGATCGTGTACCGCTCCTTGCCGACCCAGTTGTGCACGTAGGAGGGCTTGCCGTCCTTCATGTAGAGGCTCCAACCAGCGAAGCGTCCGCCCTGGCATAGGATGACCCCTTCGCCGCCGCCTTTCGGAATGTCAACCTCAGCGGTGATCGAGTGGGAACGGTTTTTCACGTTGATGAAGGCGTTCTCCATGATGCCCGTCATACCCTCGTACAGCGTCAGCGACTTTCGATCGCCCATCAGGTCTGGCCTACCCGCGATCGCCGCGTTGAAACGCTGGTAAGTCCGATCATCCAGAGGCAGGACGTTGTACTTCACCGCTTCTTCCATGAAGAGGGCCTGCAACTCGGCGAGCTTTTCGGGGTTGTCCGCAGCCAGATCGTTCGCCTGACTGAAGTCTTTGTCCACGTGATAAAGCTCCCACTTGTCCGAGTCGAGCGGCCCATCTGGCAGCGCCCACGGCGACTTGTGCTTCGCGGCGGCCACCCAACCGTCGTGGTAAATGGCGCGATTGCCGAACATCTCAAAGTACTGGGTCGTATGACGGCTCTTGGCCTGCGGCTCATCGAACGAATACAGCAAGCTCACGCCTTCGAACGGCTTCTGCGTCGCGCCATCGACCGATTCGGGAAACGGCAGCCCGGCGGCGTCCATGACGGTCGGAGCAATGTCGGTCACGTGATGCCACTGCGAACGCACCTCGCCTTTCGCCTCCATCCCCTCCGGCCAGTGAATGACCATGGGGTTGCGCGTGCCGCCGTAGTGTGAGGCGACTTGCTTCGCCCACTGGAACGGCGTGTTGCCAGCCACAGCCCAACCGGCATGGAAGTGGTTGTACGCCATCGGCCCGCCGAATTCGTCGAGGTGCTCGAGCTGATCCTCGACGCTGTCGTCCAACCCATTCAGCACGACCATCTCGTTGAACGTCCCGGCCAGCCCGCCTTCGGCACTCGAGCCGTTGTCTCCGAAAACGTAGATGAAGAGGGTGTTGTCCCCCTCACCCAAGTCCTCGATGGCCTGGAACAGCCGGCCGACCTCGTGGTCCGTGTGCTCGGCAAACGCCGCGAACACTTCCATCTGATGCGCGTAGAGCCGCTTCTCGTCTTTCGACAGGCTGTCCCAATCGGGAATGTCGGCTGGCTTGGGCGCAAGCTTCGTTCCCGGTGGCACCACACCGACCTCAATCTGCCGGGCTAGTGTCTCCTCGCGGTACTTGTCCCACCCGGCGTCAAACTTGCCCTTGTATTTCGCGATCCATTCTTTGGGGACGTGGTGAGGCGCATGCGTCGCGCCCGTCGCGAAGTATGCGAAGAACGGCTTGTCGGGCGTGAGCGATTGCTGGAACCGGATCCAGTTGATCGCCTGATCGGTCATGTCCGTGGTGAAGTGGTAGTCGGGGTCGTTCGGTGGCTCTATCTTGGTGGTGCCCTCATAGATCAGTGGCGCCCATTGGTCCGCCTCACCGCCGGTGAAGCCGTAGAATTTATCGAAGCCGGAGTGCGTAGGCCAACGATCGAACGGGCCCGACACACTCACCTCCCACGGAGGCGTCTCGTGGTACTTGCCGAACGCCGCGGTGCTGTAACCGTTGAGCCGCAGCATCTCGGCGAGCGGTGCGACGGTCCCAGGGCGCATCCCATTGTTGCCAGGGAATCCGGTTGCGACCTCCTGCACCGAACCGGTGTTGGCCGAGTGGTGGTTGCGGCCCGTCAACAGCGCCATGCGTGTGGGAGAGCACAACGCCGTCGTGTGGAACTGGTTGTAGCGAAGGCCCCCTTCGGCGAGGCTATCGAGGGTCGGCGTCGCGATGGGGCCGCCAAACGAACTGGCCGTCCCGAAGCCAATGTCGTCGATCAAGACGATGACGACATTGGGTGCCCCTTCTGGCGCCTTGATCTCGAACGGCGGCGGAGCCTTGGCGTTGCGCGCATCCAACTCCGTCGCCGCCGGATACGTGGGTTGAGGAATCGGAAGCACCGTACGGTCGAGCCCTTCGGGTGACGTGGCAGGTTTGGCCACATCCGGTTTCGGCGTCTCGGCCTCCGCGGGTGCTGCGTCGGTCTCGCCACTGCGGCATGAGACGACGAGTCCCAACATCAAGAAGAGGGCGGTGGCCTTGGTCATGTGTGCTCCTTTGGTTCTCGTGGGTCGAGTGGTTAACGCATACGAACTCGGACGGCGTTGGGGGATCGTCTTCTGCGCAAACCTTCCCAGGTTGAGCTCGTAGCAGGCATGGGCTTGCGCCGGAGGTGAGGGAATCGGCGGGCGGAGATGCATGTATCAGAGTTGCAGCAGCGGCGCAGCCGGTGGCTTCTTGCACGGATTCTTACCAAGTTTGGCTCCGAAATCGTCCCTGGGAAGATTCCGCCGCCTCTGAATGGTTTGACGAACGCGGGGTCCGGCCGGTGATCGCAGGGGAGTTCGAAGACAGCGCCCTACTAAAAGTCTTCGGTCAGGCAGGCACCGGCTTCTTCGCAGTGCCTACGGTGATCGCAGAGGAGGTCGTACGGCAGTACGAGGTCCAACCGATCGGGGCGACAGAGGAGGTCAGTGAGCGGTTCTACGCGGTCTCCGTCGAACGTCGCATTCGGCACCCGGCCGTCGCGGCGATTTGCGAAGCCGCCCGGTCCGAGCTGTTCACGTGACGTGGTCCGTCCGTCGAGAGCTTGCCGAAAAGCAACTCCACTTCGTCCGACTCGAGTCACGCGAGACCGGATCGAAGGTCCAAAGGACGAGCTCGCAAGACTACAGCATATGAGGACGGACTGTAGTTTCTCAGTTTCGACCTGAACCAACGGGGTCAACTCGCGCACAGAGCGAATATCACATAGTCTCGTGCATGGCATCTGGATCTACCAAGGCTGTCTTGGCCGCGTTGTTCGCCAATCTCTGCATCGCCATCGCAAAGTTCGTCGGCTACGCATTCACCTCGTCATCCTCGATGCTGGCCGAAGCGATTCACTCCGTCGCGGATACGTCGAACCAGGCCCTCTTGCTCCTTGGAGGCCGCCGTGCAGCTCTGAAGGCGACGCCCGACCACCCGTTCGGGCACGGGCGCGAGCGGTACTTCTGGTCCTTCATCGTCGCGCTCGTGCTCTTCACACTCGGTGGCCTCTTCGCCATCTACGAGGGCTGGCACAAGCTCAGTGAAGGGAGCCACGAGATCTCCAACGTGCAGTGGGCCATTGGGATCCTCGTACTTGGCATCATCCTCGAGGGGTATTCCTTGCGAACGGCGGTAAAACAGTCGCGGCCGCTCAAGGGGCAGGCCACTTGGTGGCAGTTCATTCGGCGGTCGCGCAGCCCGGAGCTCCCGGTCGTCCTACTCGAAGACCTGGGGGCACTCATGGGCTTGGTTCTCGCACTGCTAGGAATCTCGATCGCAGCGGTTACCGGTGATTCGCGGTGGGACGCCTACGGCACCATCGCGATTGGCGTCCTTCTCGTCGCGATCGCCACGGTGCTCGTCTTCGAGATGAAGAGCCTATTGATTGGAGAGTCTGCAGTGGCGCCCATGCGCAAGACGATCGTCGAGGTGATCACGGGCACCGAGAATATCGATGCGGTGCTCCACATGCGCACTCAGCACATCGGACCGGACGAGCTCTTGGTCGCAGCCAAGGTGCAGCTAACGCCCGGCCTCGACACGGCTGGAGTCGCCACCGCCATCAATCGCGCCGAGCAGCGCATCCGCGAGGCGATCCCGATCGAATGCATCATCTACTTGGAGCCCGATATGTTCGATCCGAAGCACCCGAGTCTCGCCAGGGATTGAGAAAGACCACGGGGCTTTCCCAGGTTCGAAACGCGGAGCCCGGGTGCCGTCAGACGCGCCCCGTCGCGTTTGCGCGGTGTGCCTCGTAAGTACGGGAGATGACATCAGTCTAGGGATGGGAGCGTGTCTCCAATATTCCGAACGGGCCCAATGAGCTAAGATAGCCAACTTGGATCTTGAGTCTCCCAACAATCTCATATCGTCACTTCGCGCAAGGCGCTCGAAATGAAGTTGGACGAAGTGAAGCGCAAATTCGCCAACCGCGAAGTGCCCCTCCCGTCGTTCTGGGGAAGCTTCCGAGTAGTGCCGAGCAGCATCGAGTTCTGGCAAGGCCAACCCGATCGCCTTCACGACCGCTTCCAGTACGTCCCCGAAGCCGAACGCTGGCGTATGCTGCGCCTAGCGCCATGTGTGACATTAGGAATCAAGCCGACGAGCGCCTAGTAATTGGTAGGGGTCCGGGCGCCTGAGCGCCGGCTCCTTTTTTCCGCAATACTGTGTGCGTGTATACTTCTGGGGTGAGGGGTCGACCGTCCGCAGGGCAGGTATCGTCGGATTCCAAGCGTCCGCTCATCGGGGACGTCTTAGATGGACGGTATCGCATCACCGGTGTCCTCGGCTCTGGGGGCATGGGGTGTGTGTACCTGGCCGAGCACATCGCGATACACCGCCCACTCGCCCTAAAGCTCTTGCATCCAGAGGTCGAGGGAATCGATGGGATCAGTGAGCGATTTCAGCGTGAGGCGTTCGCCATCGGCCGAGTCGACCATCCGAACTGCGTCAACGTGTCGGACTTCGGTCAGCTCGAGGACGGCACCCTGTACATGGTGCTCGAGGTGTTGGATGGGGTACCCCTCTTCGATCTACTCGATACGGAGCATCGCCTTGGATGGAGGAGGGCCCTGCACATCGCTCGGCACGTCTTGAGCGCGCTCGCTTATGCACATGACGCGGGGATCGTGCATCGCGATGTGAAGCCGGAGAACGTGATTCTGGTGGAGCAAGACGGCGACCGTGACTTCGCGAAGATCCTCGACTTTGGGATCGCAAAGCTCTTCGACGATGCGCATGTCGAGGCGGGAGTCACTGGCCTCACACAGCTCGGCGTGACGATTGGAACTCCGACCTACATCGCCCCGGAGCAAGCCTTCGGTCAAGCCGTCGACGCTCGCGCCGACCTCTACGCCCTGTCGATCATGTTGTTCGAGATGATCGCAGGCGCACCTCCCTTCGAGGCCGAAGTGGTGATCGCGCTTCTGACGATGCATGCCACCGCCGATGTCCCTCGGTTTTGTGACGTCGCCCCTGACGTGCGAGTCCCGCCCGGGGTCGAGGCGATGATTCGGCGAGGCCTCGAGAAGAAGCAAGAGGCCAGGGTCCAAAGTGCGGTCGAATACATCGCTCAGATCGACTAGGCGCTCAGTCGCGAGTCTCGTGGTCCATGCTTCCCAACCTCGCAGCCTGGCGGGGGGGGTCCCGATCGTCCTTCGTGGGTCGAAGGCGTCCGCGCGAAGGCGGA
>QMMB01000227.1 GCA_003647035.1 Deltaproteobacteria bacterium
AGGGCGAGACGCGAGTGGCTCAGTGCGCGAGCTGTCATGGCGCGCATGGAGTGCGCGAAGTCAACGATGCCAAGTCGCCGGTGTACGCGGCCAACGTTCCAGCGACGTGCGGGCACTGCCACGCGGACGCTGAGTACATGAGTGACTTCGACATCAAGACCGATCAATACGACGAGTACGTGCAGAGCGTGCACGGGAAGGCGCTTCTCGAGAAGAACGACGTGCGCGGGGCGCCGGCCTGCAACGATTGCCACGGTAACCACGGAGCCGCTCCGCCATCGATCGACGCGATCAGCAACATCTGCGGGACCTGTCACAGCTACAACGCAGAGCTCTTTCTCGCCAGCCCGCTGGCCCCGGCGTTCAAGGAGAAGTCGCTCGCCGACTGCGTGGCGTGCCACGGCAAGCATTCCATCACGCATGTGTCCGAGGAATGGCTGGGTGACAAACCTGGCGCGACTTGTCGGAAGTGCCACGAAGAGGGGGAGGAGGGATCGGATCTCGCCTTGTACTTCACCGATACGTTCGGTTCAATTCGTGGAGCATTCGAAGAAATCGAGCAGTTGCTCAAGCGAGCCGAAGTGAAGGGTATGGATGTGACCGAAGGAGAGGATTACGTGGAGGCAGCTAGGCAGGGTCTCATGCAGACGCGCACGTTGGTTCACTCGTTCTCGAGGTCCGTGGTGGAAGAGAAAGTCATGGAAATCTCAGCGAATCAAGCGGCCGCTTTAGAAGTGGGATACGCGGCCCTCCGAGGTTTCGAGGACCGCCGCCGCGGGCTCGCGATCAGCACGATCTTGCTTCTCCTTCTCACGCTCGGCGTCGCAATCAAGATTCGCACGCTACCTCCGTTTGATTAGCGGCCGCTGATGAATGTATGGCAGCCCGTGCATCGCTTCGCGTCGGGTTCGTGGTCGGCGACATCCTGGTGGCAGTTCATGCAGGTTGCACGGTCGGCCCGCACCTTGGCTTGGTGAATGTCGTGGCAGGCCGTGCATTCGGTATGCCCTTCGCCCCGCGGCTGGTCCGGAATGCGATGCAGCCCTGGCAGTTGGTTGACCTTGTGACAGCCGCTGCAACTGGTTTGCGCCGACACGATGCCGCCGTGAGGCTCATGACAAGTCATGCACTCCCGATGCCCCTTCGGACTCCTGGAGAGTTGCTCGTCGTGACAGCTTCCACAGGCGACGACGCCATCGGGCTCGTGAGTGGTCCCTTCGTGACAGGCTTCGCAGCTAGCATGACCCAAATTGCGACGGGTGAGACGAATCTGAAGCGTGTGACATCTGCCGCACAACGCCCGATCGCTGAGCCTGGTCAAGTCGAATCGGTGAGGCTGGTGGCAGGCAGTACACGGCATCTTGCCCGCGTGAAACGCGGTCTCCGACCGAGCTTCCTCGTGGCATTGTGAGCATTGAGAAGCGACCGGCGCTCGCCGCTTGGGATGCGGATCGTGGCATCCGAGACAGTCCCCCTCGTTTTGCGCATGATGGGTCGTGGGTACGTCGTCGTGACAGCCTTTGCAAGTTCGGTCTCCCGCTGCTCGCACCGCGTGCGGTTCATGACAACTGCTGCAGTCACGGTGTTCCCGGGCTCTATTCTGCGCCAAGACTCGCGTCCCCTCGTGACACGATACGCACTCGAGTGCGCTCGACGCGGAAAATGCGTGCGCCTGATGGCAGTTCGCACACGAATCATGCCCGTCGCCAAACGTCGCGGATGCAGGCACCGTCGGTTCCTCCGCTGCGTGACACTCCATACATGACGCGGCGTCAGACGCTAGCTTGTGACCGCCATGGCAGTCTGCGCACGATCCGCTCAGGCGTGACCGTCCGTGTTGGACCTTCATCGTCTTGTGGCACTCGTCGCATTGCCGAACCGTCTCTTCCGCCGGCTTGTGCGGGTTGTGGCAACTCTCACATGGCACGGTCGTGTGCATGGAAAGCCCTTGGATCCCCTCGGTGGTTTGGAAGGGTCCGTGGCAGCGCGTGCAGTGCCAGCGTCCAAACACATCCGGCTCCGAGCCGAAAACATGGCACGTGTAGCAATCCATGGGCATGCCATCGAGGTCGACATGGGCCAACGATGCCTGTTCTTCGTGGCATTGAGTGCACACGCCCGTGTCCGGGGAATCAAAGGTCTTTATCGTCGGGTCGTGGCATTCGTTGCATTCGACCGGCTCGTTGATGATGTGCTGCGCGTGGCCTGGGGAAAGGCGGACCTCGCGCCAAGCTTCGGGCACCTCACGAGGCGCCGGCTTTTGTCTTTCCTCTTTGATCTGCTGGACGTTGCTGCCGAACCTTGCGGTGAAAATCCCCGCCGCGAATGCGCCTAGAGTCACCAGTCCGATCCACAGCAGCGCGCGCTTCATAGGCCACCTGAATGACACAATCTACATGGCAGATCGTTGTTCTTGTCGAGTCGGCTCGTGAAGTTTACCGGGTGCGGGTTTCCGCCGGGGCCCCCGACTTGGTGGCAGCTCACGCAAAGCATCTCGCCCGCCCCGCCATGGCAGCTTGCGCATCCGACCGGGTCGAGCCTGGCAGCACGTCCGTGCGCATTCGACGAGCCCGGCGGGCCAGACCAGCCCGGTGGATGTGGATTGCCGCGGGCCGCGTTGACTCCGGAAATTCCTTGGCGCGTGTGGCAGTCGACGCAGAAAAGCTCGCTATGACAGACCACGCACATGCCGGGCTCGGCCGCTGCTTGCTGGTCGTGGACCGAGAAGAAATTCGCCCGGTGCATCGACTGGCGCATCGGCGAGTCAAAAGCCAGTCGCGAGGGGATAGCTGGTGTCGTCACGCCATGACAGGCCGCACATTGACGCTGAGTGTGACAAGTCGTGCAGAGGTCGCCTTGCGCGTTGGCCTGTACTCCGTGCTCGCGCAGAAAGTCGCCGTCGTGGACCACGTGGCTTTGTGGCGGGACTCCCTCGGCCGCGAGCTCTACATGACAGCCATCGCAGTCGCGCACGTCCCATTGTCCGGCGTGATCGTGACAGCTGAAGCACGTCGCCATGTTGGGGCGAAGGGAGGCGTCCTCGTGCTTCACGTCCACGTGGCAGCGAACGCAATCTCCCGCGCTCTCCTCGAAGTGGACGACATGGGAGAAGCGTAGGTGCTTGCGCGCCATCTCGGCCGCGTGCCGTGTCCTCTGTCGCCCATGGCACGCCGAGCAAGGGTTCGGGTCGTGAGGCTCTTCGTGACACCCGACGCATTGCTCCGTCGTCGGGAGGTGTAGCGGGCCGGTCTCCCCCGCGTCTTGGATGCCCCCGTGACACTCGAGACAGTTGATGCCCTCGAGCACGTGAGCTCGATGCTCGAAGGCAGCCTGCGGTGGCTCGCCCTTGCTCTCCAGCCCGAGGATCTTGGCGCAGGCGCCCGCTGAGCCCGTCAGGGCCACCAATGCCACGATTGCGATCCACCTCTTGGTCATTTCTTCGGCCACTGCCCTTGGTAGGAGACACGCGCGAGTGCTCGCACGTCGTATCGCTCGATTTGATTGGCGCTGGCTTCGACCGCGGCAGCGACCGCCCAACTCTTGGTGGGTTGCCATCGGAGGGCAAGACGCCCCCAGGGCCAAACGTTGCCCTGGTTGGGTTCGGGATGGTCTGGGAAGATAATTTCGAACTCTGGCATCAAGCCAACGGTCGTATCGTGATCCTCGTAGAGGGGAATGACCGAGGCGAGACGAAGCCCTGTCCAGCTCGATGTGGCGACCTGCTGACGTCGAAGCTCCCCGAGGATGCTCCCTTTTCCGTCGTCATCCAGGCGCAGGACGCCACGCAGGTAGCCGCTCCAGCCGAAGTCGTCTTGCGCGTCTTGAAGGGCGCCGTTGACCCACAAGTCCAGCCGCGGCGCCGCCCTCCAACGGAGGTTCCCGCCGGCTGCGAGGGTTCCAGGGTCGCCGAGCACCGTGAACAACGAGGTGGATTGCAACATCCGAGTCGGCGAGCGTTTCGTCACGTAGAGCTCGCCGCGAATGACACGGCTTGCGGTTTGTGCGGAGATGGTTCCGAGCACTTCTGCCAGCCCGGGGTTGACCAGCTCCCAGGAGATCTTCGCCGACGGGTCCACCCAGCTCGCGCCCCGAAGTGCAGCGGCGCCGCCGGCCTCCGCGGCGGAGCGCTGTCCGGCGTTGAAGCGGTTGTAATACGAGGCGCCGATCATGCCCTTGTTACCGAGGCCCTGTGACACGCGGCCGCCCACCATCCAGTCGTACTTGCGTCCTTCGATGTTGCCGTCGACGGGCACGCCCCCGAAAACCTCGAAGTGTGTCTTGCTGCGCGCCCGCAGCATCAGGTGGCCGCCGTCGATGTGCATCGCGCGCACCGCTCCGGTCGAGAGCATGAAACGACCCAAGCGCGTGTCGCTGACACCTCTCGGGTCACGGACTTTGATCGTCATGACGAGCGCCTCGAAGGTTGCGTCGTTGTCGCTCGAGCCCAACTGAGTGGCTCCGGCGCCTCCCCAGACGAGGGCTTCGGCGTCGATGTAAGGGTACTTTCGGCTAGAGCCCTCCAAGATGATCAGTCCTGCGTTGGGCTCGAGCTGGCCCCACAGCTCCGCGCCCACGCGATGGGGCTGGGCGGAGACCATAGAAGCCGGAATGACGCAGAGTAGCCCCAACACCGCTGCGACCGAGAGACACCAGCGGCGGAGCGCTGATCGTATCTTCCCGCTTGCACTGGTCCCTGTTTCCGGACCATGGTTTGCTTGCTCGGGTCGCCTCACCAACCGCGAGCACCGTTGATCATGCACGCATCGCCGCTTTCCTGGATTGCGTTTGGTAGCGCCCTCATCGCCGCGGCGATCTTGGTGCACTATCTGGTGTGGCGTCCCAAGCTGACCGCCCAGGTGAAAGTCACCTTGATCATGGGTCTTGGCGTGTTGCCCATCATGACAGCGCTGATCGGCAATATGGAAGGCCTTGCCGCGACTGAGCACCACGCGTTCTGCGGAAGCTGCCACACCATGGACCGGCACCTCGAAGACGCGAACGACCCCGACAGTATCAGTCTTGCCGCGATCCATTCCCGTAACAACAAGTTCGGGGATAAGAGCTGCTACGTCTGCCATAAGGACTACGGCATGTTCGGATACGCGCTGACCAAGATCGGCGGCATGGGGCACGTCTATTATTTCTTGACGGAGTTCATGTGGATGGACATGGACGAGGCGCTTCCAAAGATTCACATCGCGCGACCCTTCAAGAACGAAAACTGCATGCAGTGCCACACTACGACAGGGTTCTTGTGGAACGGCGTGGTTGATCACGCAGGACTCCTGGACGACCTTCGAGCAGGCGAGACGAGTTGCGTTAGCGCCGGCTGTCATGGGTATGCGCATCCTTTTAGCAAACCAGACGAAGAAACTCCATCCGAGGCCGAGGCGCGAGCAACCGAAGAGCTTTGGAAGCCTGAAGAAACATGATTAAGAAGAGGCTCGAAAAGTGGGTAGAGACCGGTTCGAGGTCGCGCATTCTCGTCTACGCCTGCGTGCTCGGGCTGATCGGGCTTGCATTCATGGTCTGGTCGCTCTTCGACCAGGGCTGGATTCCGGTGATGATGGCGATGTCGGTGGGGCAAGTAATCGGAACGTTATCACTCGCACTGTTCATATTGGTCATAGTTATCGACCTGCAAAGGGCGACATTTCGCCCGTCAATTCCGCCCGAACCGCCCAAGCCCGAAGACGACTAGGCGCCCGAACGCCGGCTGCGCAACCCGACGAGGCTCGTTCCCAATGCGAGGACGATTCCGGCCGTCAGGAGCGAGCCTCGGGGAATGAACGGCATCAGCAAGAGGCACGTGAGGGCTCCGATGATCGGAACCATCCGGGGCGCGCAAAATGTGCGCGCACGCCTGCGGTCGCGGCGCTTGATGACGATGAGAGAGACGTTCATCGTGAAGAACACCATCAAGAGCAATAGGCTCGTCGTTCCGGCCAAGTAGGTGAGGGTCCCGGACAAGGCCAGCAAGAGCGCAAC
>QMMB01000228.1 GCA_003647035.1 Deltaproteobacteria bacterium
CGCAAGCCGATGGCGTTCGTTCGGGCCTTGGTCCGAAAAGGCGTCACGGATCTGACCGTCGTCTCCTACGGGGGCCCGGATATCCGAATCTTCTGTGCGACGGGGCAGCTCAAGAAGGCGGTCTATGGCTTCGTCTCTCTCGCTTCGATCCCGCTCGAGCCGCCTTTCCGCAAGGCCCGCCAGAACGGGACACTCGAAGCGGTCGAGCTCGACGAAGGGATGTTCCTTCTCGGGCTGCGGGCGGCGGCGCAACGGCTTCCGTTCTTGCCCACGCGTGCAGGCCTCGGTTCGGACGTCTTGAAGATCAATC
Organism: Deltaproteobacteria bacterium; assembly: GCA_003647035.1. Taxonomy (GTDB): domain Bacteria; phylum Myxococcota_A; class Polyangia; order Polyangiales; family Houyiibacteriaceae; genus SG8-38. The sequence goes on from QMMB01000228.1 coordinate 311, forward strand.
CTCACCTCAAGACGGTGAAGTCGCCTTACGACGACGGCGAGGAGCTCGTCGCCGTGCCTGCGTTGAACGTGGACGTGGCATTCATTCACATGAATCGGGCCGACGTGTCGGGGAACGGACAGGCGCTTGGTCGTGACCCGTATTTCGACAACCTCTTCTGCATGGCCGCCAAGAAGGCCTTCATGAGCTGCGAGAAAATCGTGTCGACCGACGAGCTGGTCAGCGGGGGTCCGCTTCAAAGTCTGCTCATCAACCGCATGATGGTGAGCGGCGTCGTCGAAACCCCTGGGGGGGCGCACTTTACCGAGTGCCCCCCAGACTACGCGCGGGACGAGAAGTTTCAGCGCGAGTACGCTGCCACCGCCAAAGACGACGAGGCGTGGAAGGCGTTTCGCGCCAAGTATCTCGACCTGAGCGAGGCTGACTACCAGAAGGCGGTGGCATCATGACGAGCACCGAAGCTACACGCGCGGACATCTGCGCGCTCGCCGTCGCGGAGTGCTTTCGGAACGACGGGGAGATCATGGTCAGCGCCATGGGGACCACCCCGAGTCTCGGCGCCCGCCTAGCGAAATCGACGTTCGAGCCCGACCTGCTGATGACCGACGGGTTCAACCTCTTGCTCCGCCGCGCGCTGCCGCTCGGCGCCAAGCCAAGCGACGACGACATCGAAGGCTGGATGCCATTCAGTGGTGTATTCGACACCCTCTGGTGGGGGCGCCGCCACGTCATGATGGGCGCGTCGCAAATCGATCAGTTCGGAAACCAGAACATTGCTTGCATCGGCCCATGGGAGAACCCCAAGGCGCAGCTTCTCGGCGTGCGCGGAGCGCCGGGCAACACGATCAATCACGTGACCAGCTACTGGGTCCCGAACCACAACGCCCGAGCCTTGGTCGCCAAGGTCGATCTCGTGAGTGGCGTAGGGTACGACCGCGCGGCCGCTCTAGGGCCCGAGGGCAGCCGCTTTCACGAGATCAGGCGCGTGGTCACCAATCTCGGCGTGTTTGATTTCAACACGCCGGACCACCGCATGCGGCTGGCCTCGCTCCATCCCGGGGTAGAGCTTCAGCAAGTCATCGACAACACGGGTTTCGACCTCGTGATTCCTGACGAGGTGGAGACGACCCCGATCCCGAGCCGAGAGCTCATCGGAGTGTTGCGCGAGCTCGATCCACGAGGTTATGCCCAGAAAGAAGTCATAGTATGACGGTGCAGAAGAGGACCACGAAGGCCCCCGCGAAGAAGCGCAAATCAGTCGCACGCAAGGCCAAGGCGAAGCGTTCGAGCAAGGCTCCCGCCAAGAAGCGGCCGTCGACCGCACCCAAGGCCAAGCCCAAGGCGAAGCGCCCGAGCAAAGCACCGGCGAAGAAGCGCAAGAGTCGAGCGCCGGCGCGCATCCAAGCGGTGGCGGCACCGGCGCCCAAGCCGCGAGCGAAAATGAAGTCCGCGCTGCACACCCGCATCTGCGAGATGTTTGGCATCGAGTACCCGATCATTCAGACCGGGATGGGCTGGGTCTCTGGGGCGAGTCTCACTTCGGCGACCAGCCAGGCTGGCGGCCTCGGCATTCTTGCGGCGGCCACGATGACCTTCCGTGAGCTCGAAGACACCATCGCCAAGCTCAAGGACCGAACCGACAAGCCTTTCGGTGTAAACATGCGCGCCGATCAATCCGATGTCATGAAGCGCGTCGAGCTTCTCGTCCGCGAGAAGATCAAGGTCGCGAGCTTTGCGCAAGCGCCGGGTGAGCGAGTCATCAAGACGCTCAAGGACGCCGGTGTTTTGACGATGCCGACCATCGGTGCGCGTCGCCATGCCGAGAAGGTGCAGGCCTGGGGCGTCGATGCGGTGATTGCGCAGGGGCAGGAGGGCGGCGGCCACACGGGGCAGATACCGACCTCGATTCTCATCCCGGACGTGTCGGCGGCTGTGGACATTCCAGTCGTTGGCGCTGGAGGCTTTCGCGACGGCCGGGGCTTGGTGTCGGCGTTGGCGCTCGGCGGCGAGGGTATTGCGATGGGGACGCGCTTCTTGTTGACCCAGGAAAGTCAGGTGCCCGACCACGTGAAACAGGTCTACCTCGAGACCAAGGCGAACGGGACCGTCGTGACCACCGCTGTCGACGGACACCCGCAGCGCGTCATCCGAACATTCCTGATCGACCAGCTCGAGAAGGCAAACCCACTGACCCGGTTCCCGCGCGCGGCGCTTAACGCCTTGTCGCTGATGAAGGTCACCGGAACCTCACTGCCTGAGCTACTCGAAGAAGGCATGGCGATGAAGCAGAACCAAGAGCTGACCTGGGCACAGCTCGCGATGGCCGCCAACGCGCCCATGCTGACCAAGGCATCGATGGTGGACGGTAGGGTCGAGGCGGGCATTCTGCCGACGGGTCAGATCACCGGCGTCATCGACGAGATTCCAACGGTCGCGGAGCTCCTGCAGCGCATCATCGCCGAGGCGGAAGCGACCCTCGAGCGATTGGGCGCGTAAGCGAACGCGATGGACCTCGACTTCACCGATTCCGAGAATGCCTTTCGACAGGAGTGCCGAGCATGGCTCGAAGCCAACGTGCCTCGCGAATCGCTTCCTTCGGGTGACACCAGGGAAGGCTTCGCGCTGCATCTGCAGTGGGAGCACAAGCTCTTCGATGCGGGTTGGGCAGCGGTCTCGTGGCCTAAGCAGTATGGCGGGCGTGAGGCCACGCTCTTCGAGTGGTTGATCTTCGAAGAGGAGTACTATCGGCTCGGTGCGCCGAGTCGCGTAACCCAAAACGGCATTTTCCTTCTCGCGCCGACCCTGTTCGAGTTCGGAACCGACGAGCAGAAGGAGCGCATCCTTCGTCCGATGGCACGTGGTGACGTTGCCTGGGGGCAAGCTTGGTCCGAGCCGAACGCGGGCAGTGATTTGGCGTCGCTCAAGAGCACAGCGCGTCGCGTCGAAGGCGGCTGGCGGCTTAGCGGCCAAAAGACTTGGTCCACTCGAGCTGCCTTCTGCGACATGGCGTATGGCTTGTTCCGCACGGACCCGGAACAGACACGTCACCGCGGGCTGACATATTTCATGTTCCCGCTCGATGCCGAGGGCATCACGGTGCGCGGTGTCGATCGTCTCGATGGCGACGAAGGCTTTGCCGAGATTTTTCTCGAAGACGTATTCGTCGCGGACACCGACGTGATTGGCGAGGTGAACCAAGGGTGGAGCGTTGCGATGGCGACCACGGGCTCGGAGCGAGGCTTGAGCCTTCGGAGTCCGGGGCGTTTCGTCGCCACCGCGGCGCGCCTGATCGATCTGTACCATCGCTATCGGGATCGCTCGGACCCGGTCTTGCGCGATGAAGTCATCCAGGCGTGGATGGACGCCCAGGTGTACCGTTGGTTCACCTTCCAGACGGTCACCCGCATGGTGCAGGGCGAGTCGATCGGTCCGGACTCCAGCATGAACAAAGTGTTCTGGTCGGAGATGGACGTGCGCACCCATGAAACCGCCCTGGCGATTGTCGGCGAGGCGCTGGAGCTCGATGAGGGCTCCGACAGCGCTATCGATGGAGGTCACTGGATGAAGGGCTTTCAGTTCGCGCTCGCGGGTCCGATCTACGCGGGTACCAACGAAATCCAACGCAACATCATTGCCGAGCGCGTCCTCGGTCTTCCGCGGAAATAGTCTCATGCGCTTCGCCTTCACCGACGATCAGAACATGTTGCGCGACACGGTGCGTGAAGTCTTGCAGCGCGAGTGTGTCCCCGAGGTCGTTCGCGCCGCTTGGGAAGGGAGTCCCGAAAGGGCTCGCGCGGTCTGGGATACACTTGCGGAGACCGGGGTGATCGGCATGACGGCATCCGAACAGGCGGGCGGCATGGCGATGAGCGAGCTCGATCTGGTGCTTCCTTTGGAAGAAGCCGGCTACGCCGCTCTGCCTGGTCCCATTGTCGATACGGTGGCTGTCGGGATTCCGCTTCTCGAGGCGGCCGGAACCGATGCGCAAAAGGAGCGCTGGCTTGGTCCGGCGGTTGCGGGCAAGGCTCGCATCGTCGTGTCGCTCGGGGATCAGTCGATTGTCGCGCATGCAGTTTCCGCCGACGTGTTGATCGCCGAGCGGGGTGGGGCGGCGTACTGCGTCCCGCTGGCCGAGGCTTCGATCAGCGTCGAGCGCTCGGTCGACCGCGCCCGAGAGCTCGGTCGCGTGTCGTTCGAGGCAGATACGCAGTATCAGATGCGACAAGACGTCGACACGACCGCGCTATTCATGCTCGCCCGGGAGCGCGCTGCGCTGGGTACGGCGGCTCAGCTGATCGGGCTCAGCCGTCGCATGCTCGACATGGCGGTCCAGTACGCCAAGGATCGAGAGCAGTTCGGCAAGCCGATCGGCGCGCAGCAAGCGATCAAGCACCGGCTCGCCAACGCGCTCATCGAGCAAGAGTTCGCGCGCCCGACCGTCTATCGTGCTGGCTGGTCCATGGCGACTTCCGCTCCCGATGCCGACATCAATGTCTCTCTTGCCAAGATCTATGCAGGCCAGGCTGCGAAATTCGTGGCCAAGGAAGCGCTGCAGGTCCACGGCGCGATCGGCTACACCATCGAGTGCGACCTGCATATGTGGATGAAACGCGCGTGGGCGCTGGCCGCGGTCCACGGGGATGAGGCCTACCATCGCGAGCGTGTAGGGCGACACATCCTTTGAGTTTTCGTCGTGGCGCCTTGCCGGCGACAACGCTCCCCTCTAGAGATAGGCAATAGCGAGGTTCAGATGCCCGAAGCATATATCGTTGAAGCAGTTCGCTCCCCCGTCGGCAGAAAAAAGGGCGGGTTGAGCAAAGTCCACTCGGCCGACCTCGGTGCGCATGCCATCAAGGGGCTCATCGATCGCTCCGGCATCGACCCCGGCGTGGTCGAAGATGTCGTCTTCGGCTGCGTCGACTCGGTTGCGACCCAGGCTGGCGACATCGCTCGCACTTGTTGGCTGGCTGCCGGGTACCCGGAGCACGTTCCCGGCGTGACGATCGACCGCCAGTGTGGTTCCTCGCAGCAGGCGGTTCACTTCGCCGCGCAGGGCGTGATGAGCGGCACCCAGGATGTCGTGGTTGCCGGTGGTGTTCAGAACATGAGCATGATCCCAATCGGTGCATCGATGATCGCTGGCAAAGAGCTCGGCCTCAGCGACCCGTTCTCCGGCTCGGTCGGTTGGACCGAGCGTTACGGCGACAAGCCCGTCAATCAGTTCTACGGCGCCGAGATGATCGCCAAGGATTGGGACCTCTCCCGCGAGGAGCTCGAGAAGTTCGCGCTCGAAAGCCACCGCCGCGCGCTGCACGCTCAGAAGGAAGGCCGTTTCGATCGCGAGATCATTCCCTTTGGCGATGTGACCGCCGACGAAGGCCCGCGCCCGGACACTACGCTAGAGAAGATGGCCGCGCTGCCGATTCTGATGGAGGGCGGCCGGTTGACCGCCGCCGTGGCCAGCCAGATTTCGGATGGATCGGCCGCGCTGCTCATCGTTTCCGAGAAGGCGCTCAAAGAGCACAACCTCACCCCGCGCGCCCGTATCCATCACCTGAGCGTTCGCGGCGAAGACCCAATCCGCCTGCTCTACGCGCCCATCCCCGCCACGCGGCACGCGATGGAGACGTCGGGGACGAGCCCCGCCGCCACCC
>QMMB01000229.1 GCA_003647035.1 Deltaproteobacteria bacterium
CCGGCTGCCCTCGAGGTCGTGGTCGACGTGTTGAGCCAGGACGCGACCCGCATCCCAGCCGGGGCGGCGACACTGATCGAGCGCTGGGGTGGCAAGAACCCACTACGCGGCCACGTGCGGGTGGTAGAACCGTCCGCGTTTACCAAGATCTCGGCCCTCGGCGTCGAGGAGCAGCGTGTGAACGTCATCATCGACATGGATGACGATCGCGAGCACTGGGCCAGTTTGGGAGACGGGTACAGGGTAGAGGCGCGTATCTCGGTCTGGCAGGGTGACGACGTGTTGAAGGTCCCGGCGAGCGCCGTGTTTCGATCCGATGAAAACTGGGCGACCTTTGTCGTCGAGGAGGGGACCGCGGTCGTGCGAATGGTGGAACTGGGAGAAACCAACGGGCTCGAAACCGAAGTGCTGTCCGGCTTGGAGGAGGGCGATACGGTGATCGCCTATCCGAGCGATAGTGTCCGTGACGGCGTCGCCGTCGAGTCGAGGTAGGTAGACGATGCCGTCGACGCTTTCCGAGTTTCTTCAAGATCGCGTACTGCTGAGAGACGCCATCGCGACCCTGATCTTGTTCCTGACGGTGTTGATTCTTCGCTACGCCGCCATTCGTTTTGTTCGCCGCAGGCTCCCGAGTAACGACAAATTTCAGCTCCGCTGGGCCTCGCAGATTCGGGGTTTCTCCTACGCGATCCTGGCCCTGGGCTTATTCACCATTTGGGCAGCCGAGCTTCAAGCCCTGGCCGTGTCGTTTGCGGTTCTCGCGATGGCGGTCGTTGGGGCAACGAGGGAAACGTTTGCGTGCATTCAGGGAGCCGCGTATCGCATCAGCACGAACGCGTTCCAAGTCGGCGATCGGATCAACATCGGAGGAATTCGCGGCGACGTCATCGACACAGGTCTGCTGGGGACGCTGGTGCTCGAAGTGGGGCAAGGGCACCAGCGCACCGGGCGCACCATCAGCATTCCCAATAGCCTCTTCATGACGGAGCCCGTCCTCAACGAGAGCCTCGCCGGCGAGTACATGCTGCATCTGATGACCATTCCGGTGGATCGCAGTGCCGACCTAGGCGCCATTGAGAGGACGGCTCTCACGGCCGCGCGAGAAGCCTGTGCGGACTTTCTGGACGACGTCCGTCGTCCCATGGCAGTGCGCTATCGCCGCCACGGCCTGATTCCGCCCATCGTCGACCCGCGGGTTACGTACCAGGTCGTGGACAAACACACCGTGAACATCCTGCTTCGGATCCCGACGCCTATCAGGCTAGAACGCCAAGTCGAGCAACATGTGCTCAGAGCTGTGTTGGGCGTCCCAAAGGGCCAAGATACGCTACCCCCGCCAGCGCCTCGGTGACGCTGGCCCCCGTAAAGCCGACGCAACGCGCAGCATCGACTTTACGGAAAGGGGGAAGCGATTCGGCTCCTCCACGCTGGCGCGGCCTTACCGGCATGACTCGAGCCACCGGTTGCCGATCGAGGGCTGATTCGCCACAGTGCCGGCCCGATGGAACGAATGAGACAGGTTGACGGCCTCCGTTGTTTGGTCACGGGGAGCGCAGGTTTTGTGGGAAGCAATCTGGTTCGCGCCCTCCTGGCGCGCGGCTGCGAGGTGCACGGGTTCGATAGGGCGCCCGCGGCCATCGATGACCCGAACCTGCGCTGGTTTCGGGGCGACGTGCGCGCCGAGGACGCGCTTCGCGAAGCGTGCGAAGGGGTGGACACGGTCTTTCATACGGCGGCGATGATCGAAACGTTCACCTACGCTCCCAAAGCCTTTGCCGATCTCGTTCGCAGCGTCAATATCGAGGGGACGCGCGCGGTGTTGCGTGTCGCTGCGGAAGCGGGCGTTCGACGTCTCGTTCACACGAGCTCGATTATCACGGCATCCGGTGAGGAACACGCGGGCGTCACCGAAGGGACGCGCTACAGCACCGCCTCCGACCTGTACTCCACGACGAAGGTTGCCTCCGAGCAGCTCATCTTGGCTGCGAACGGTCAGTCCGGGCTTCTCACGAGCGCCATCCGTCCCGGCGGCATTTATGGGCCAGGCGAGCGCAACACGCTCATCGGACCGCTGATCAAGGCGCTCAAGCAAGGTGCCCCTCTCGTGCTCTTCGGCGACGCGTCCACGCGCATGGATTACACGTACATCGACAATCTGGTCGACGCGCAGATCCGCGCCGCAGAGCGACTCGTCGAGGGCTCTCCCGTGTGCGGTCAGGCCTACTTCGTCACAGATGGCGATCCGATCAACACGGGCGCGTTTAGTCAGACGCTCGTAAGCGACATGGGTCTCGATGTCCGGTCTGTTCGAATTCCGGGCCGAGTGGCGCGCGTCCTGGCGACGGCCGGCGAGCGTGTGTTTCAGGTACTTGGCAAGCCCAAGCCGCCGGTGAGTATCGTCGAGGTTCGGCTCTGCGTGCGAGACAGCTACTTTTCGATCGACAAGGCGAGGCGCGACCTGGGGTATCAGCCCCTGGTCGATACGCGTGAGGGGCTCAGGCGGACCGCGCAAGACGCTCGGCATTACTACGACGGCCTCTAGGACGCGGTTCCCGTCGGCGCTACGTGCTGGGCACGTGTTCGGGGGGTCGAATGGATTCGCGTTGCTGTTGCCAGACGCGTTGAATGCCGGGAAAGCTCACGAAGATGCCGCCCACGGTCCAGGGCACGGTTGCCATGAAGTGCCCCGCGATGGCCACGGACGCCGCCAGCTCAGGCGTGGCACCCATGAGCTCCAGAGCGTACGCGCACGCGACATGAAAGGTGCCGATGAAGCCCGGCGACGATGGGATCATCGTCCCAACCGAAATGAAGAGAAGGACGACGAGGGGCGCGTAGACTGGGAGTGACAAGTCGAACGCCCACAACCAGCACTGGATGGTGAACATTCCGACGAGTCGTGCGAAGAGGGTCAATCCGAGCACGGTCAGCAGCATGCTCGGAGAGCGCAGAGCTCCGAGTCCTTCCGAGAATCGCTGTGCCTTTTCGACGAGCCACGCTTGGGCCGTGGGGCTCAACGGACGAACGATTGCAGTGACGATACGGGACATCGTCAACGGATGGGTGGCAAGCCATAGCGCCGTGGCCACACAAGCGACGGCGATGCCGATCACGAGAAGGAGTCGATTGGCGTGTCCGAGATCGAGGGTCAGGAGTGGCGCTGCCACGATTACCAGCATCAGAAGAGAGATGAAGTCGATGAGCCGGTCGAGACCAACGACAGCGATCGTCGAGCTGCGGGAGATCCGCCCGGCACGAGCCAGCAAGTCGACACGCACGAGCTCGCCGAGGCGAAAAGGAACCAGATTGTCCGTGACGTAACCCGAGAGCCAAGCCAGAAAAGACTCGGAGAACCGGTACCGGCGTAGGGGTAAAAGGAGGATTCTGGTTCGAGCGGCGTTGAGGGCCAAGACAGTTCCCCTCGTCAACGCGCAAATAGACAGAATCCACAGGTTCGCAGATCCAAGAGCCGACAGCAGTTGTTGCCCGTCGACTCGCCTCAAGAAGTAGTACAGCGCGATGCCGGAAATCCCGAACCCGAGGCCCATGATGACGCGCTGCTTGGGCGTGCTTCGAGGGAGACTCACTCGCCGGCGAGCTCCGCGCGTTGTTCGAAGAAGTCGTAGACATCGGGCAGAGGCGCCCCTTCGTTTCCCAGAACACCCGTGGATATCGAGGCGAGGGAGCTTCCAATGTACATCCCAACGGCCATCGGTTCGCCTGCGAGTCGACTAAGGCTTGCCCCAGTGAGAAAGACGTCACCGGCTCCGACCGCATCCACCTCATTGGCCTCCAATGCCGGAAGGTAGTGCGTTCGTAGTCGCTGGCCCTGCTGCGTCGGCGGCTCGAACGCAAGGGAGCCTCGGCGTCCCATCGTTACGATGAGGCCCCCGGCGCCGCTCGCTGCATAGTAGCGGCTCGCGAGGTTCGAGATCCCGCTTTCCATGTCCGCCATCGCAAACCGCAGCTCGTCTTCCGTAGGCGTGGCTAGTTGCGGTCCGCGGAACTTTAAGATGTTGGCCTGACCGTTGGTGCTGACGTCCGCGAAATACGGCTTCCCCGCCTTCGCTGCGAGCTCCGGGATCGCGTCGGCGAGTGTGCTGCCAAACAGACCATAACCAAAGTCGGTCACGATCAGACCGTCGTGCGAACGGAGCAGCTCGCCCAGGGCGCCTATCAGCTCGGTCGTCGTCTCGATCGGGATGGGCGCCGGATTGCCACGATCGACTTTGAAGACCTTTTGGCCGCCGACGAGGTAACGCGTCTTGGTGTATGCGCCCCGGCCTGGGACTGCCAGATTGCTCACCTCGGCGCCGAACCGATCCAGAGTGCTCTTGATGCGGTCGAGACCCTCGTCTTCGGCGCAACACGTGACGAACGTCGCCTTCGCGCCAAGCGCGGCAGCCTGGCGCGCGATCAAACCGGCACCACCCACGAACCACTCCTCGCTCACCGGTTTGACGGAAACGATTGGGCTCTCGGAGGCCACTCGCGCTCCTTCGCAATGCGCGTAGTGATCGATGACTGCGTCGCCCAGAATGAGAATTCGGAGATCGGAGAACCGGGAGATGGTGTTCTTCAATCTGGCTGGCGTGATCGCATTGCTCCGACAGAAGCGCTGAATCTTCTGCTGTTCCATGTCCAGCGTATTGCTCTTGCGGCGACCGATCTCGGTGGAAGAGAAGATCACGTCGCCAGAGCCGAGCACCACGCGCCCTCCGTGGGACTCGACGGTCTTCTTCTCCTTGGCGAAGCGAGGGTCGTTCTTGGATTCGTACTCCCGGCCTTTGACGTAGATGTCGGGCTGAAGCGCATCGAGGACGGGACCCGCCCACTCGTCTTCGCTGAGAGCCACGTAGTCGACGCAATGAAGCTCGGCCAAATTGTCGAGCCGCAAGTCCTCTGGGATGTACGGTCGTTCGTAGCCCTTCGTCACGACATCGTCGCTGCTTACGGTCACGATGAGGACGTCGCCGAGGCTTCGAGCGAACCTGAGATAACGAATGTGACCCGGATGAACGATGTCGAAACAGCCGTGGCACTGAACCACCGTTCTGCCCTGCTCTCGTAACCGATTTCGCTCGACGACCAAGTCAGCGATCGAGAATATCTTTCCGTCGGACTCAGACGTTCGCACGGTTCTTGTTCCACGCTAGTAGGATGTCGATGAGGGCATCGCGGTCCGAAGGGTCGAGCTCCGGCGATACCGGCAGGCTTACAATCCGTCGAACGAGAGACTCGGTGTGAGGCAGGGTGACGGGAGCTAGTGATTCGAGTGCTTGCTGTTTATGGATGGGGACAGGGTAGTGTACCTTCACGTCGAAACCTCGCTCCCCGAGATGAACGATGAGGTCGTCACGCTCGTCGTGCCGAATCACGAATGCGCTGAACGCGGGCTCGCAAGATTGGGTCACCGCGGTTAGCTCGAAATGCCGCCGGAGTGCCTTCTGATACGCTGCCCCGTGGCGACGCCGTGCCGCCGTCCAGTCGCTCAGGTGAAGGAGCTTGACCTTGAGAATGGCCGCTTGCAGGGCATCAAGGCGCGCATTTTCGCCGGGAGAATCGACATGATCCCGATCGCGATGTCCGAGCGAACGGAGCCTCCGCAGCAACTGGGCCCGGTCCCCGTCCGCGGTCGTGATGAAGCCTCCATCGCCGCAGGCCCCCAAAGTCTTCAGAGGGTGGAGCGAGAAGCACCCCGTTCCGAAGCTCCCGACGCTCCGGCCGCGATAAGTGGATCCAATCGCCTGGGCGCAGTCTTCGATCAGATCCAGTCCATGCTCGCTGCAGAAGCGCGTGATGGGATCCATGTCGCAAGCGACGCCGCCGAGATGCACCGGAATCACGGCCTTGGTGCGTTTTGTGAGCTTGGCGGGAAGCAGCTCCGGGTCCATCAGCGCGGTGAGGGGATCGACGTCGACGAACACCGGCGTGGCCCCTACCAAGAGCACCG
>QMMB01000230.1 GCA_003647035.1 Deltaproteobacteria bacterium
GCATTCTACGGCCGATGCGCTCCTGTGTACGATCGATCCTCGTGGTCATCATCCTCGGGAGTGCGTCTGCCGGGCTGGCCCAAGAGCCCGATGCGGGCGACCAACCCGCGCAGGCGGGTGCGCCCGCGCAGGAGGCCGAGGACAAATACCCTCGCCTCGTGAAGCCCGAGGGCGACCGGGAAGACAACGAGCAGCTCGGCGGAGAGCCGTCGCTCACCGAGACCAAGACGGAGCCGGCGGCCAAGGTGGACGGGGAAGAGGGTACCGAAGGCGGCGAGGACCCCGCGGATGAGTGCGACCTCGATTGCATCGAAGCTGAACTCGAAAAGGAAGAGGAGAAGGAGCAGCGAAAGAAGGGCACCCTGGCGGTCGCCAGAGAGAGTGGTTCCATTAGCGAGCAGGTTGAGGACGACTTAGGCGACGCCCTCTCCGCAGAGCCGAGCACCACCTCGCTTGCCGAAGCAGAGCCGGACGTTCCCGACGACCGAACGCTGCCCATGCGCCTTGGCCCGGTTCGAATACGGATCGGCAAGACCGACGACTGGATCGGAATCGGATTCGCCACCCAGCTCGAGTTCGAGTACGACCAGCAGTTCGCGGGAGCGGGCTTTCAGGCGAGCTCGCAACAGACGCTCGAATTTCGCAGGATCCGGACGACCCTCTCGAGCTCGTTCATCGAGGGACGGATCCGGAGCCGCTTTCAGATCAATCTCACGCCGAGCGCCTTCGAGCTCATCGACATGTGGTTCGCGTTCACACGCTTCAAGTTCGCCACGTTCCGAGTCGGGCAGTTCAAGATCCCTTATGACCGGTACCGCGCGCAGTCCTTTGCCGCCCTTTCACTCGTGGACTGGGCGCCTACCACCCGAATGTTCGGCTCGGAGCGCCAAATTGGGGCGGAGATGTTGGGCACCGGGGGCTTTCTCAAAGCGGAGTACGCGATCGGTATATTCAGCGGGACCAACGCGCGCGGCGCTCACGCAGTGGGCATCACCGAGGTCTATGGTGAAGTTCCGAGAAGCGCTTCGGATCTCGGGTTTGGCGAAGTGGTGAGCGAGTTTCACCCGGAGCTCACGGCTCGTGGCGCAAAGAACTTCGGGGCCATCAACACCGACACCAACAGTGATGTCACCGGCAGCAAAGAGCTTCGGCACAGCGTGGGCGTCGGTATCTCGTGGGACGCACGCCCCAAGGCCGCGGAAGACCTCGGCCTACGTCTTTCCGCGGAGTGGCTCGGAAAGATCCGACACCTCCACATGAACGTCGTCAGCTATCTGGCTTGGTACAAGCCGTGGGAGGGTGGCAAGATCCTCTTTGGCCCGATCGGGTTCATGGCCGAGACGGGCTATCGGTTCTCTCTGATTTGGGAGCTCGCCCTGCGGTACAGCGTCACCTACCTCACCCCGTGGCTCCGGAGCGACGCGAGGAGCTACGGCGAGTTCCAGATCGCGAACGCTACCGATCCGGCTGCCGCCATCGAGCAGTATGGTCAGAATGGCGATCAGACCACCAACAACGAGCTGGCGGTAGCAGGCACTTCGCACATCATCGGCAACAGCCTCAAGGTCGTCGCGGAAGCCGCGTGGCAAGCCCAGCGATGGGAAGCGGGCCGGCGCAACGCCTTCCGCTTCAACCTACAGCTCCAGTTCCTGTTCGGACGCAGGCGTCGCTCAGTCGTGGTGGTGACCGTCGGGACCATGCGGGTGGCCATGCTCGATCTCTTCGTCGGATGCGTCTCGGAGCGACTCGACTGTCACCTCGAAGTGCAGGGTCTCGCCCGCAAGCGGGTGATTTGGATCGACTGTGATCGTGTCTTCGCTGATGCCCGTGATGAAGAAGGGGAGTTGCCGGCCCGAATCATCGTGTGCGAGGACCTGCATGCCCGCGGTTAGATCCGCGTCGGCAGGAAACAAGTTGCGCGGAACTTCACGAGCCGTTCCGATCCGTGGGCCGTATCCCTTCTCGGGCGACACGGTGGCCTTGATCGACTCACCCTCGGCGACACCTTCGAGCTGCTCCTCGAGGCCAGGAACGATGTTCTGGGCGCCGTGAAGATAAAGCAGCGGGCTCCCGCTCTCGGACTCATCAATGACTTCACCGTCATCGTCGCGCAGGGTGTACGCAAGAGAAACCACTTTGTTTGCTGTAATCTTGTCGGTCATGATGCGGGCGCGACCATGCCATACTTCGCGCCCGGCGCTACCGGCACGCGACATCGAAAGGAGCGCCCCATGATCGAGGTGATGACGGACCTACCCGAGCGAGTGCTCGGACTCAAAGCAAGCGGCGAAGTCACGGCGGAGGACTACAAGACCGTCCTCGTTCCGGCGGTCGAAGAGCAGCTGACCCGACACAAGAAGGTGCGCTTGCTCTACGTCTTCGGGAACGAGTTCAAAGGCTACACCGGAGGCGCGGCCTGGGAGGACGCCAAGGTGGGGATGAAGCACCTCACTTCGTTCGAACGTGTCGCCGTGGTGACCGATGTCGACTGGATCGAGAACATGATCAGGGCGTTTGGCTTTGCCGTGCCGGGCGAGGTTCGGGTGTTCGATGACGACGACCTCGAAGCCGCGCGCGAGTGGATCTCGGAACCGCCGTCACAAGGCCATTTGTCGTTCGAGCTCAATGAGGAGCAGGGCGTGTTGATCTTGCAACCCAAGGGAGAGCTCGAGTCCGCCGACTTCGAACGCGTCGGCGCAGAGCTCGATCCGTACATCGAGAAGGCAGGTGAGCTCAAAGGCTTGATGATCGTGGCGGAGCACTTTCCCGGGTGGGATGACCTGTCGGCGCTCGGCTCTCATCTACGCTTCGTTAGGGAGCACCAGGACAAGATTCGACGCCTCGCGCTGGTCACGAACGATCGGCTGGTTTCTGCGATGCCGCGCATCGCATCGCGATTCCTGAGCGCGGAGGCCCGGTCGTTCCCGATGGCTGACCGCGACGCAGCGTTGCTTTGGGTGAGCGGTAGCTAGTCGGCGACGCCGCGCCCCAGAGGTTGATCTCACGCGTTTTGCAGTGCTCGTGAAGTCGCGTCATGGAGTCGGTACGGAGTATCCTCGGACAGGGAGAACGTCAATGACATCGAGCGAAGACACCGAAGAGGGTCGAGGTTTCGACAGACGTGTGATGCGGGTTGCGGTGCGGTTGAGCCTTCTCGCGCTGCTGGTGTTCTGGTGCCTAAAGATTCTGGGGCCATTCATCAACCCCATCCTCGGGGGTGTCGTGATCGCCATCGCCGTGCAGACCCCGTACGCCAACCTCGCGCGCGCACTCGGTGGACGCCCCAGGCTTGCCGCTGCGTTGCTGGTCGCGATCGCCCTGTTGGTGCTGATCGTTCCGGCGCTCACCCTCGGCGCAAGTCTGGTCGACTCGACGGCCGGCCTATCGGACGATTTCATGCACGATGAGATCAAGGTGCCGCCTCCGCCGGAGAGCATCGCCGAATGGCCGCTCATCGGCGATCGTTTGCACGCGCTCTGGTTGGGCGCGTCTCAGAATCTCGAGTCCGCGCTCGTCAAGCTCGCCCCGCACCTCAAGGACATCGGCGTGTGGATAGCGTCCACCATCGGTAATCTGGGGTTGGGCCTACTCATGTTCGTCGTGACGATCTTCATTGCCGGCGCGCTGCTCCCCAACGGCGAGCGTGCCACGACCTTGGCACGCAAAGCCGCGTTCCTCATCGCGGGCAAGCGGGGACCGGAGATGGTGGAGCTCGCCGCATCGAGCGTACAAAGTGTGACGCGCGGCGTTCTCGGCGTCGCGCTGATCCAGTCGCTTCTCGCCGGCCTTGGGATGATGGTCGTCGGGGTCCCCGCCGCAGGGCTATGGACATTGTTGATCTTGATCCTCGCTGTGATGCAGCTCCCTTCGACCATCATCTTGATTCCGGTGATTTTCTATGTGTTCTCGACGAGCTCGACCCTCGTAGCCGTCATGTTCGCCATCTGGGCATTATTGGTCGGGCTCAGTGACAACGTGCTGAAGCCGTGGCTGATGGGGCGTGGCTCGAGCACACCGATGCTGATCCTCTTCATGGGCTCGTTGGGCGGCTTCATGGCCGGAGGCATCCTCGGGCTATTCGTGGGCGCCGTGATTCTGTCGCTTGGGTACACCGTGTTCATGGCCTGGATCGACGAGGAAGCGATCTAGCCTCAGTGGAGGACGCGAACGCGGATCGTCGCGGAAATCGCCCTGAGCTCGTCGAGTAGGGGGCCCGCGTCTTCCAACTCGATGTCCATGACGACGTACCCGACATCCCCCTGAGTCTCGAGATACTGGGCCGCGACGTTCACCCCGTTCGCGGAGAACACGTGGTTGATCTGCTCCATGACACCCGGCTCGTTCTTGTGGATGTGCAGAATACGCCGGCGGTTCTCATGATCGGGAATGGTGACTTGTGGGAAGTTGACCGCAGACGCGGTGGAGCCGTTGTCGTTGTACTTGACCAACTTTGCGACGACTTCGCGGGCGATGTTGAACTGCGCTTCTTCGGTGGCACCGCCGATGTGGGGGGTGAGGATGACGTTGTCGAACTCCCGCAGAGGCGACTCGAATCTTTCCTGGTTCGACTTCGGTTCGACGGGAAACACGTCGATCGCGGCTCCACCGATGTGGCCTGTCTCGAGAGCCTGAGCCAACGCTTCGATATCGACGACGCTGCCCCGGGCCGCGTTGATCAATAGCGCACCCCGACGCATCGCCTTCATCGCATCGGCGTCGATGATGTTGCGAGTCACCGGCGTCTCGGGGATCTGTAGGCTGACGACATCGGCCTCGGTGAGCAGCTCATCAAGGCTGTTCACCGGCGCGGCATTGCCGAACGGTAGCTTGTGCTCGACGTCGTAGTAGAGAACCCGCATCCCTAGCCCCTCGGCGAGGATCCCGAGCTGGCTCCCGATGCGGCCATAGCCGACGATGCCCAAACACTTTCCCCGCACTTCGTAGGCGTTGCGTGCCGTCTTCGCCCACTCGCCGCGGCGTGCCCGAGCGGATTTTTCGGGAATCCCGCGCATGAGAAGAATGATGTCGGCGATCGCGAGCTCGGCGACGCTTCGGGTGTTGGAGAAGGGGGCGTTGAAGACGGGGATGCCCATGCGGCGTGCTGAATCCAGATCGACCTGGTTCGTACCGATGCAAAAGCAACCGATGGCTTTGAGCTTCTTCGCCGCATCGAGAGCCGCCGCGTCTAGCTGGGTGCGAGACCGGATGCCGATCAAGTCCACGTCACCGATGGCGTCCAGCAGCTCCGAACCCGTGAGGGAGTGCGCGATGCGCTCGACGTTGCCGTAGCCCGCGGCGGATAAGCTGTCGACCGCGGCCTCGTGGATGCCTTCGAGCAGGAGGACTCGAGTTTCGTTGCCAGCCACGCTCAGACACTAAAGGAGATCGCGCCGAATAGCACGGCCACGAACAGCACCATGGAGATCTGCCAAACGCGGTGCGCGTGCTTCATCTCCATGAAGTCGAAAATGAAGACCCAAATCATCATGCCGCCGGGTGGCTGGAGCGGTCGGGCGAAGTCCGCTAGTGTGGCATGCCGATTCACCGGGGCCTCCCTTAGCAGCGTGGCTCAGTCATTGACAGCGGCTGTTTGAACCGAAGGTTATCGGCACCCGACAAAGGACCGCAAGCAATGGCCAAGACTGCATTCGTCACCGGTGGCACCGGCTTCATCGGCATTAATCTGATCCAGCTTCTCGTCAGTGAAGGTTGGGATGTCACCGCTCTTCATCGTCCAACGTCAAACATTATGATCGACGCGACGGCAAAAAAAGGAGTCGAGACGTTCATTCATACATCGAGCATCTCGGCGTGGAGGCGCGTCAAAGGCGTGGTCACTGAAGACACTCCACAGGCCGGAAAGGACTCATGGATCAACTACGAACGCAGCAAGCATCTCGGGGAGCTCGACTACCGATTCCA
>QMMB01000231.1 GCA_003647035.1 Deltaproteobacteria bacterium
CATCGAGTACCAGCTCCTGAACCTCGAGCTGCGTCCATTCACCCCCCGGGACGGCATCGCCGTAGTCACTCTGATCTTCTCGTTCTTTGCGACCGGTGGCGGCGCCGAAGATAGCCAGGTGCGCCTACTGCACGACCTCGACGAGCAGCACCCCGATGATGCGCAGGCTGCATGCCAACTTTGGCGCGACATGCGACAAGCGAACGATCCGGAACGGCCAAACACAACCGAGATGCCGTTCGAGACCCAGTCGCCGCCCAGCATCGACGAAACCGCTTGTCCGCTCGACGCCGGTTTCGGGGACGAGTATCCCGGCGCCGTCTTCTTCGATCCCGATAGCTTCGAACGCCTCACATTGCTCGACATAGAGGACTGCGTCGCACCCGACATGGCGATGCCGGGTGATGTCGAGTGTCCCAACTTCGGGGAAGACGTGGTCGACGATGCGGTGACGCTTGCCGACGCGACACCAGTCTTGAAAGGCACGCATCTCATGTCGTTCGCCCGCGCCGTGATCCCGTTCGGGGCAGGTGAAGTCTGCTCACCGGACGACCACTCGGCCGAGCGGTGGGAGGCGGACCGTGAGCGCGCTCTCGCCACGGTGAAAGGCGTCATCCTGGCATTGAATGGCGATGCGTTTCCTGCCGTCATGTCCAACGCGATCCTGGCCCACGGAGACGAAACCGAATCCGGCCATCCAATCGCCGTGTTCGGCCCGCAAACCAGCTACTTTTCGCCACAGATCATGATGGAGTTTTCTCAGCAGGGAGGCGGCATCCACACCCGCGGCATGGCGTTCGCAGGCATGCCCTACGTGATCATCGGGCGGGGCATCGACCATGCCTTCAGCGCCACATCCGCGGGCGACGACATCATTGATATTCGCGTATTGCGTCTTTGCGAAGAGGGCGGCGGCGCTGCCACGCGTGACTCCAGCAGCTATCTCTACGAAGGCGTCTGCACGCCCATGCTGCAGCGCATCGATGAGTGGACCGCGGAGACAAATCTACTCACACCGGGAGCACCACACCAACGTGTCACCCGCAATATCCTGCGCGCGCCGGACTACGGCCCGGTGTACGCGACTGCAACCGTGGACGGTGAGCCGGTGGCTCTCGCCATCCAACGTTCGAGTTTCTTTGGAGAGGCGGACTCGGTGAAGGCATTCCTTGCTGTCGGCCGCAACGCGGTGGCCGATCCGGACACCTTCTTCGAGGTGTTCAACGGCATCACTGGCACCTTCAACTGGCTGTACGTCGACTCTGAGAACATCGCCTATTTCAACTCGAGCTTGCTCCCGATCCGCGCCGATGGCATCCATCCGGACTTGCCGCAATGGGGTACCGGCGAGTTCGACTGGCAGCAAACCGCCACCGGCACCGCCAACCCCGACTTCAGCTTCGACAACTTCCTGCCTCTCGAGAGCCATCCACGTGAAGCGAATCCGTCGTCGGGCTACTTCGTCAATTGGAACAACGCACAGGCTCCTGGCTTCTGGGCGAACGACGGACAAAGCTCCTACGGGCAAGTCTACCGCTCGCAGATGCTGCAGGCCCGCCTGCAAGCCTTCCGCGCGCAGGACGGTAACCCGCTGCACACGCGCGCCAGCATGGTGGAAGCGATGATCGACGCCGGCACGACCGACCTTCGTGGCGAAGCGATCCTGCCACAGGTGTTCGCCCTTCTCGGTGACGTGAGTGACCTCGGTGCATTCGAGCAACAAGTGGTGCAGCTCATGAAGGACTGGGTGGTACACGGACCGAGTGGACTCGGGTCCATGCGTCGCGACCGCGACGGCCCGGGCCTGGATACCGAAAGCCTAGTCTACGAAGACCACGCCGCAGTCGCGTTCATGGACGCTTGGTGGGATCACATGGTCGACACCGTCCTGCCCCAGATTACCGCGGTGAAAAGCGGTAGCGGTCACAACGCCCCGGGTGGCGGCGGTTCGGCCTTCAACGGCGGGTACTACAGCTACGTGCGACGCGTGCTCGATATGGCCCTCGGCCAAAGCGGCGCGCCGTACCTGCAACTCAAGTGCGCGGATTCCGCGGTCGTAGCCGACTGCCGTGCCGCGCTGGTCGTGAGCCTGCAGCGAGCGATCACCGACCTCGGAACGGACATGGGTGCGTGGGATCCGACGCTGGAAGCCGACGACGCCATCAACCATACCGCGCTGGGGCTGGCTGACCCGCCCAACATTCACTGGCAAAACCGGCCCACGTGGCAGCAGGTCGTTCAGCCGGTCGAGAACGTGCTGCAGTAGCCTCGATTGCCTGACTATTGCGCCATGCGCTCGAGGCGCATCGACGAGCCGCGCGCCTTCTGACTGAAGATGCCCAGAATGTAGACGCGGATCAAGAACCACCAGAGGCTCTGCTCGTTGAGCCGTGGGTCGATCTCCTGCGCAATCTTCGCGTGTGCGGCTTGGGCATTGCTCCAATGCATCCCGGGGTTGTCGTGGTGGACGGTGTGCAGGCCATTGTTGAACAGAAGCACGTTCATCAGCGGGCCGACGATGTTGCGTGAATGGTTGATGTGCGACTCTTCGTCCGTATGTACGTGCTGCACGTAGTTGAAGATCAACACGACATACAGTGAAACCTGCTGCGGAATGAAGATGTACAGCAGCGCCTTCTGCCAATCGACGACAAACGCCGTCACGAGGAACCCCACCAACAGAACGTACTGCGAGATGCAGAACCAGAAGCGCTTGCGATTGATGCCGTACTGCTTCTTGAGGAAGTCGCGAATCGGCTTCTGCTGATGAAACCCGCTCACGCTCGGATAGGAAAGCAGCGTGAAAAGATTGGTCTTCTCCGTGTAGCGATAGGTGATCGTGTAGTCGCCCTCACGGTTGTTGAACTTGTGGTGGTTCTGGTTGTGCGTCGGAATCCACACGAAGGCTGGAAATCCGTAGAACAGCGTCAGCCAGTAGTCGGTGAGCGCGTTCAACTTCTTCGACTTCCATATGGTCAGGTGATTGTGATTGTGAGCGATCACCGAAACCGAGACCGCCATGAACAGGGCCGCGACGAACAGCACAGGGCTGAAAGAGTCGCGGCTCCATTGAACGACGAGCAGGGCCGTGGTGATGGCCATGTACGTCAAAGTGCGGATATCAGCTGCGTACCTAAGCATCGAGGATCTCCGTGGGCCAGGACGTGCACCTGGCGCGCGACCCCGCACTACCTTCTTTCCGAAGGCTGCGCCAGGCGGGCCGCTGGCATGGCTCTTGGCGTTGAAGTAGCGTCGACCCAAGCAGCATGACGCGGCAACGCACACGACCAGATACGTCCGGCAAACCGGGATATGTCACCACCGAGGGATATCGCCGCTTCGAGCAGGAGGCGGATCGGCTGTGGAACGTCGACCGCCCTGCGATGGCAAAGGCCGTGCAAGTCGCGGCCGCGGAAGGCGACCGCTCGGAGAACGCGGAGTACCAGTACAGCAAGCAGCGCCTCGCTGCGATCGATCGGCGGCTTCGTTTCTTAGGCCGACGATTGAAGGTTCTCACCATCGTAGATGAGACGCCCCCTGACGACGGGCGGGTGTACTTCGGCAGTTGGGTCACGATCGAAGACGAGGACGGCGTCACGCACACCTATCGCGTGGTCGGCCCGGACGAGATCGATGCAGCAAAAAAATGGATCAGCATGGACTCGCCGGTCGGAAAATCGCTTCTATCTCGACGGGTCGGCGACGAGATCACGGTGCAACGCCCCAAGGGCGAGGTGACGGGTGAGATCATCGAGGTTCGCAACACACCAAGAGAGGGCTAGCGACCGTAAGTGATTCCTACAGCTGGCTCAAAGGGTAGTCACCCCGTGAAGCATTAGATGTCGTAGCCACGCTCCGTATGCTGCGTGAGGTCGAGCCCCGTTTCTTCGTCGTCTGCTTGAACTCGAAGGCCCACGATACCCGCCACCTTGAGCGAGATGTAGGTGCCGACGAGAGTCCACGCGATCGTGACGACGGCTGCAATGGCTTGTGTCTTCAACTGGGCGCCGATGTCGAGGCCCTCTTGATTGCCTCCAAACGTCGTCGACGCGAATACGGCGACGAGTAGCACCCCGACCAATCCGCCCACACCGTGTACGCCGAGCACATCGAGCGCATCGTCGTAGCCAAGCTTGATCTTGAGCTGGGTGGCCGCCCACCAACACACCGCTCCCGAGGTGATCCCAATCACGAGTGCGCCCTCGGGCCCAATGAACCCCGACGCCGGGGTGACCGCTGCGAGGCCGGCGATCGCGCCCGTTGCGAATCCAAGCGCGCTCGGCTTCCCGAGCTTGACCCACTCGATCGCGATCCACGTCAACGCAGCCACCGACGCGGAGGTCTGCGTCACTAGGATCGCCATTGCGGCGTCTCCGTTTGCCGCCAGGGCACTTCCGCCGTTGAACCCAAACCAGCCGACCCAGAGCATCCCGGTGCCGGTGAGACACATCGTCATGTTGTGCGGCGTCATGGGGGACTGGGGGTACCCCTTACGCGCGCCAACCGTGACCGCCGCGACGAGTGCTGCTGTCCCCGCAGGCACATGAACCACGATTCCGCCGGCAAAGTCGAACACGCCCATGTCGGCAAAGAACCCGCCCGCGCCGCCCCAGGTCATGTGGCAGATCGGGAGATACACCAACAGCACCCACACCGCCGAGAACAGCATCATCGCCGAGAACTTCATCCGCTCCGCGAACGCGCCGACGATCAGGGCTGGCGTAATGATCGCAAAGGTGAGTTGGAACATGAAGAACAGGACTTCAGGGATCGAACCCCAGAGCGCGTCGGGAGCGACGCCGTGAAGGAACGCCTTGTTCAAGGTGCCGATGAACGAGTTGATGTTGACCGTGCCTCCGACCATCCCGGCCGTGTCGAACGCGAGGCTGTAGCCGCCGACGAGCCAGATCACAGTGACTAGTGCCGTCAGTACGAAGCAGTGCATCAGCACGGAGAGCACGTTCTTCGTTCGAACGAGCCCTCCGTAAAAGAGCGCGAGCCCCGGAATCGTCATGAACAAGACCAAAGCCGTAGAGGTCAGAATCCACGCCGTGTCTCCACTATCCAAGCCCTCTTGCGCCCAGGCCGTCGTGGGGAGAGTCAACACGCTAGCCCCCGCTGCGATGCCAAGCCCTAGAAGTCGCCATACTCGTTTCATCAATCCTCCGACCATTTCGCGGGAGGGTAATGACCCGAGGGGCAAACGACAACAGTGCGATGAGCTATTCGAGAGCGTAGACGCGGAGGCCGCCCATGTAGCCCGGTTGGTTTTCCCGGTCTTCAGCGGCGAAGAAAGTAAACCCATGCGTCACGAATAGGCGGCCATCGGAAATACTTTGCCCTGCGGCGGCTCGCGGACCGGCCTGGTCCTCCCATAGGACGGTGCCGTTGCTGGCGTCGTACGCACGTAGCAGCCCCAAGCTGTGCGTCGTGTATACGACGCCGTTCGAGTAGAGAATCCCGCCAAGGGTTGGGCTCGCCACCGGCACTCGCCACAGGATGTTTCCGTTGTTCGCGTCGAGGGCGATGAGGTCGGAGGTGTTTTCAGGATCCTCGAAGATCGGAAAGAACAGATGGTCGGGGTCGAAACCGGCGGGCCAGTTGTTCTGGGTCACGAAGATTCGACCGGCGTGGTAGGCGGCGGCGGTCATCACGCCACCGAGATGCGTTCCGGGACCCAGGGTCGTGACCCAGATGTCCTCGCCGGTCTCCCGATCGAGCACCGCATAGACGCCGCCCTTGTCGCCCACGCCGACAACGTCGCGTCCACCTATGGTGAAGAGATTCGGAGCGGCGCCGATGTCCGCATCTGGGCCCTGAGGAATCGGCATGAGCGCCGTGTAGATGTCGTCCTCGGTGAACTGCCGGAACCATTTCACGGTCCCCGACTCGTAGTCGATGGCTACCA
>QMMB01000232.1 GCA_003647035.1 Deltaproteobacteria bacterium
CGCGCTACGTCGAGGGACTGCCGGCTGATGCCTCGGGTCACGCGGATGCTTGGAAGGGCGGTGAGCGGACAAGACCTCGCGGTGTCGCTTCGATCCTGGCAAACCGAAGCGCGTAGGCTCGTCGATGTGTACCGGGGCTACGACCTAGTGCTTACCCCCACGCTTGGGACTCCGCCGGCCTGCATCGGTGACCTCGATCCGCGCGGAGCCGACCTCGTCGCACAAAAGGTCATCGCCGCGTTGGGGTGGAGCGCGCCGCTGGCCAACAAAAAGATCATCGACCAAGCGGCGCAAAGCACGTTCTCGTTCGTGCCTTTTACACCGGTCGCCAACTTCACAGGCCAGCCCTCGATGTCGGTCCCGTTGTATTGGAACGCCGAGGACCTGCCGATCGGCGTCATGTTCACGGGGCGCCCAGAGGACGAAACCACGATGTTCTCTCTCGCGGCCCAACTCGAGCGCGCGCGCCCCTGGCGGGGGCGGCGGGCGCCCGTCTTCGCTGGAAAGAAAAATAGCCTATAATTTCAGTCATATTGAGCTGATTGAATGCTCATTCATTTTTTGGTTGCCGCGAGTCGGCGACACCCTCTAGGATCCTGGGGCATGTCCGAACAGCGTTATCCCGTTCTGCGTTCAAAGGCCGATACGAAATCCGAGACCTATCGAGCGAACCGCGCGGGCAATCTCGAAGCGTTGCAAGAAGTCGCCGACGCGCTCGCAAAAGCGAACGGCGGCGGCGGCGAGAAGTACGTGAGCCGGCATCTGTCGAGGGGCCGGATCCTGCCGCGTCAGCGCATCGAGATGCTCCTCGATCGTGACAGCTTCTTCTTGGAGATCGCCGCACTCGCGGGGCACGGGATGAGAGGCGAGACGAGCGGAAGCTCGGTCGTCGGTGGTGTCGGCCTCGTCAGTGGCGTCGAATGCTGCTTGCTCGCCAGCGAAGCGACCGTGAAGGGCGGCGCAATCAACCCGACCAGTATGTTGAAAAGCGGCAGGCTTGCGGAGATCTGCGAGCAGAACCGGTTGCCAGGGATCAGTTGCATCGAATCGGCGGGCGCTGATCTACCGAGGCAGGATCAGATCTTCGTTCCTGGCGGCGCAGGCTTCCGCCATCTCACGCAGCGCTCCGAAAACAAGATTCCGACCATCTGTCTCGTCTTCGGCAGCTCGACGGCGGGCGGTGCGTATATGCCGGGCATGAGTGACTACGTGGTGATGGTCAAAGAGCAGGCACAGGTCTATCTTGCTGGGCCTCCGCTAGTGAAGATGGCTACCGGCGAAGAGACCGACCACGAAGAGCTCGGCGGCGCCGAGATGCACTCTACGATCAGCGGCGTCTCCGACTACCTCGCCGAGGACGAGATGGACGCGATTCGTCTCGGAAGAGAGATCGTCGCGCATCTCGAGTGGGAAAAGCAGGGCAGGCTTCGACCCAGGCCCGTCGAAGCGCCGCTTTACGATTCAGGGGAGCTATTGGGAATCGCATCCTCCGATGTGCGGGTCCCCTTCGATCAACGCGAGGTGATTGCCCGGATCGTCGACGGCTCGCGGTTCAGCGAGTTCAAGCCTCTCTACGGCAAGACGATGCTTTGCGGCTGGGCCCATATCCACGGGTTTCCTGTCGGTATCATCGCCAACAACGGCACGATCTTCAGTGACAGCGCCAACAAGGGCGCGCAGTTCATCCAGCTCTGCAACAGCAGTGACGTCCCGCTGGTATTCTTGCAGAACACGACCGGCTTCATGGTCGGCAAACAGTACGAGCAGAACGGGATCATCAAGCACGGTGCCAAGATGATCAACGCGGTCTCCAACAGTACCGTTCCGGCGATCACCATCATGACCGGGTCGAGCTACGGCGCCGGCAACTACGCGATGATGGGTCGCTCGTATCGTCCGCGCTTCCTCTTCACGTGGCCCAGCCACAAGATCGCGGTCATGGGTGGCAAGCAGTTGGCCGGCGTGCTGGACATCATTCAGCGCGACGCTGCCAGGAAGAAGGGCATCGAGGTCGACGAGAAGATGCTCGAGCTCGCCAAGATGATGACCGAGAAGCAGATCGAGGATCAGTCGACCGCGCTTTATGCGACCGCGCGGCTTTGGGACGATGGCATCATCGACCCCCGAGACACGCGTACGACGATCGCCATCTGCCTGTCGGCCGCTTACAACGCTCCCGTCGAAGGGACCACGTCATGGGGCGTCTTTCGTCACTGAGGAGCGAGCGGACGTTGAGCATAACGATTCAAAAGGTCCTCGTTGCCAACCGGGGCGAGATTGCCCGTCGCATCATGCGGACTTGCCGCAAGATGGGAATTGCGACCGTGGCGGTCTACTCCGATGCAGACGCGTCGATGCCGTTCGTCGCCGAGGCGGACGAAGCGGTTCTGCTGGGCCCCGCCCCGAGCAGCGAGAGCTACCTGTGCATCGACAAGATCCTCGAGGCTGCCGCGCTCACGCACGCCGACGCGATTCACCCCGGGTACGGCTTCTTGGCGGAGAATGCGGCGTTTGCGGAGGCATGCGGCGAGGCCAACGTCATCTTCATCGGACCCAGCCCCGATGCCATTCGGTCGATGGGCTCGAAGCGCGAAGCCAAGGCGTTGGTCGAGAAGGCCGGCGTTCCTGTGATTCCCGGATACGACGGTGCGAGCCAAGATCCGAAGGACCTCGCGAAAGAGGCTCTCGAGATCGGTTTCCCCGTTCTGCTCAAGGCGAGTGCAGGTGGCGGCGGAAAGGGCATGAGACTCGTGCGCGAGGAGGCCGGGCTTCCCGATGCGATCGCGTCCGCCGCGCGTGAAGCTCAAAGCTCCTTTGGTGATGGCACGCTCTTGGTGGAGAAGTACATCGACGACCCGCGTCACGTCGAGATCCAGATCCTGGGCGACAGCCACGGCAACTTGATCCACCTCAACGAGCGAGAGTGCTCGATTCAACGCCGCCACCAGAAGATCATCGAGGAGACGCCTTCGCTGGCACTGGACACCACACTTCGACATGAGATGGGGGAAGCCGCGGTCGTGTGCGGCAAGGCGATCGGCTATCAGAATGCCGGCACGGTCGAGTTCATCCTTGCTCCTGATCGGAGCTTCTACTTCCTGGAGGTCAATACGCGCCTGCAGGTTGAGCATCCCGTGACCGAGTTCGTAACCGGGCTCGACCTCGTCGAAGAACAGATCTTGGTCGCCCAGGGCGAGGCGCTTCGCATGTCGCAAGAGGCGGTCCGTTTTGAAGGCGCAGCCATCGAGGTGCGTCTCTACGCCGAAGATCCGGCGGCGGGTTTTCTTCCACAGAGCGGAAAGATCGTCGATTGGGACCTACCGCCCGCCGAGGGCTTACGGGTCGACAGCGGCGTCGAAGCCGGCAGCGAGGTGAGCATTCACTATGACCCGATGCTCGCGAAGATCATCACCTCGGGTGAGAATCGCCCGCTGGCCCTGCAAAGGATGCGGCGCGCGCTGCGCTCGCTGAGCGTGCAAGGCGTGACGACCAACCGCGAGTTCTTGCTCCGTGTTCTCGAGCACCCTGCGTTCATTGCGGGCGACATCGACACGCACTTCATCGACAAACATCTTCAAGACGAGCTCGGTGATGGGGCGTCGGAGGCCGACCAGCAACGAGCTGCGATCGCAGCGGCGCTTGCGGACCAGCAACGGCGCGACCGTGAGCGGGTACTGGTGCTCGGCATCCCGTCAGGGTGGCGAAACAACTATCACACGGCTCAGTCGGTCGAATACGCAGTTGGTGATCGCGAGGTTCGCGTGGAGTATCGCCACCTCGGCGATGACCGGTTCATCGTGTGGACCGGCGAGGTCGAGCGTGAAGTACGTATCGTCTCCTGGGAGTCACCGGAGCTGACGCTCGAAGAGGGCTCGCACCGATGGCGCGCGCGCATCAGCTTCGATGGCGACCGGACCTACGTTCATACCTCCCGCTTCAGCGTTGGCCTCCTGCGCAAACCTCGCTTTCCCGACAAGTTGCGGGCAGTTCCCGCCGGCGGATGCGTGGCGCCGATGCCAGGCAAAATCGTCGAGCTTCGCGTCGCAGAAGGCGACACGGTGCAGGCCGGGCAGGTACTCATGATCATGGAGGCGATGAAGATGGAGCACTCCGTGAACGCGCCGCAAGATGGCACCGTGTCCCAGCTCCTTGTGGTGGCCGGAGATCAGGTGGACGCTGACGCCTTGCTCGGCGTCGTCTCCGAATCCTGAGCCGCTGGCTCAGGCAGCGTCGAGCTCGGCGATCATCTGGTCGCCACTCAACTGGGTGGCGGATCGACCGTCCGCGTACTGCATCAATCCCGCCCGTTGGTAGTGAGGTTTGATGCGGTCGGTGAGGAGCCCGATCTCACGGAGGTTCGGCATCAAGCGATTGAACATCACTTGCCGGAACAGGGCGAAGCCAGGCGAGGCGGTGACGAACCCGGCCCATTCCTTCCGCGTCATCTTGTGTTCGAACCACTCCTCGTACACTTCGAAAGACAGGAAACGGTTGCGCATCAGTAGGGCGACCTCGAAGGCCCAATCCTCGCGCTCCTGTCGCTCGCTTTCACTGAGCTCGTGTCGGAAATGGTCGCGAAGAGCGAGGACGCCGTAGTGCACATGCCGCGCCTCGTCTTGAATCACCATCTTCAGGAGCTCCTTGAGGAGGGGCTCCCTTGTCATTTGATACATCGTGCCGAATGCCCCGAGCGCCAGACCTTCGACCATGATCTGCATCCCGAGGAACTTCACGTCCCATCGCGAGTCTTGGATGAGAGAATCGATGATGACGAACAGGTTGTCGTTGATCTGATAGAGCTTGTTCATCTTCGTATCGAGGTAACGATGGAACACCTCGACATGGCGGCCTTCGTCGACGACCTGCGTCGCGCCATAGAGCTTGCCATCGAAGAACTGCACGGCTTCGGTCACCTGCGCCGCCGCAAAGAGCGCGCCCTGTTCGCCATGCAGGAACTGACTCAACATCCAGGACGCCAGGCTCGAGTTGAGGCGTCGCTCCTCCAGGTTCGTCAACCGGATGCCGCTAGCCCGAAGGGCGTCGAAGTCCATGAACTCGCGCGATAGAATCTGCTTCTCGGGATTCTCCGGGTCGACATCGATGTGCCAGGGCAGGTCGTCGCCGTTCCACTGCTGCTCTTTCGCCCGTGTGTAGAGCTCGCGCATTTCTGGTTGGTCGTTTGGATACGTCCAGTCGAAGTACACCTTGTGGTTCGAGGGCATCAGCGTCGGGACGCCCTGTTTGCCTCGTTGCAGGATCAAGCCGCGCACTGCGGACGGGGCCATCGACCGCAGCACCTTGGCGTTGCTGGTCTGCGTCATCAATTGGACGGCTTCGACGTAAGGCTCGACACGACGGCGAATCTCTTGGGGCAGGTTGTCGAGGACTTTGTCACTGATCATGGCCGGTTCCTTCCTTAGAGCACGTTGGCGAAGAACTCGCGAATCTTGGTTGAGTGTAATCGCATGATGTAGCGATCGAGGATGGGAACGACCTCCTCGATCATGATGGCGACGTTTTCGGGCGGCAGCTCGGAAAGCCGCGAAGAAAGTAAGCGCACCTCGTCGTTGAGGAGCGTGGTGATGGCGTCCTGATAGAGCGCCATGTCCTCCACACCAAAGCCGAGGTCCGGCGTAAACCCCAGCGAGCGAACCTTGCCGAACACTTCGAATATCCACACGCCGGCCTTGGCGATTCGGAGCGAGCCTTCTGTTCTTGCGCCACCGACCAAGCCGAGCTCGAAGGCGCGCTCGACATCTTCGCGGTCGACTCCGGTTTGCTCCGCGATTTCTACGGACGTGAGGCTCGGCCTTCGGTCTTCGCTGGTTTTGAGCGATTCCGCGAG
>QMMB01000233.1 GCA_003647035.1 Deltaproteobacteria bacterium
ATCCGCGCCTAGGCTTTTTTTTGTAACATTTTGGACCGAACGGTCCATAAAGGAACATCATGACAGTATCCAATCCAATCAATCAGTTCTCAAATAAGACCGCCCTCGTCACGGGGGCCAACTCCGGCCTAGGCTTCGAGGCTGCCGCGCAGCTTGCTGAAGCAGGCTACAGCCGTGTGATTCTAGCCTGCCGCACTCTCGACAAGGCAGAGGCAGCGAAACAGGCGCTCGCCGAGCGAGTGGGAATCGACCCCTTCGAAACCCTAGAGGTCGACGTTTCGAGCGTCGAGTCGGCCAACGCGGCGGGCGACGAGCTCATCAGGCGCGGTCACTCCATCGATACTCTCTTGTTGAACGCGGGGATGATCTCCGGCGACGAGATGAAGAAGAGCCCAGATGGTCTCGAGGTCGCGTTCGCTTCGTCGATCGTTGGCCATCATGTCCTGACCCTCCGCCTCGTCGAGGCAGACATTCTTCCCAAGGATGCGCGCGTGGTGATCGCAGGCTCGGAGTCGGCGAACAACGACGTCCCGGCGATGATGGACATGAGCCTCTATGACTTTGCGACCGAGGCTCCACAGGAGTTCGGCGACACGCTTCACCAGGCGATGATCACCTTCGCCAAGGGCGACAAGCCCGAATTGTTCAACCCAACGCGCTACTACGCGACCACGAAGGTGTTCACATCTTGGTGGACTGCAGCGATGGCCCGGCGGTTCGGCGAGCGCCTTGCGATCTTCACGGTTTCACCCGGCGCCAACCTCCGCACCAACGCTGCGCGCCATACGACGGGCTTCAAGAACTTTCTGTTCACCAAAGTCATGCCGACTCTGGCTCCGGTGATGGGGATGGGACAGCCCATCTCGATGGGGGCCAAACGGTACATCGATGTGCTGCACGGCGAGGATGGCGAGTACGCCAACGGCAAGACTTACGCATCGAAAGCAAAGAAGTTCGTTGGCCCGTTGCACGAAATGCAGCACGCCCATTTGCTCGACGTCGACCGCCAAGAGGTCGCCTGGAACGTCCTCAACGAGCTCACCGGAACCGCGGAGCATCAGACCTCGCAAATAGCGATCGCGGGGTGAGGATCCGCGCAAAGACACCCGGCAGCCCCACGGTGACTCTGGATGGTGTATCCTCCGCCTCGCTTCTGACGAGAGCGCGGCATGTCCATGCAGCAATCACCCAACACTATCCGACACACGAGCCTCGTGATCGCCGCCGCCGTTCTCTGTGCGGCTTCGATCACGGGGTGCAATCGCAGCACCACGCTTCCGCCGCTTGTCGACGAGCAAGGTGGACCGCAGATTCCCGGCAAGTTCGTCTGGCACAACTTAGTGACCAATGACGGAGCCGCCGCCCGCGAGTTCTACGGAGGGCTGTTCGGTTGGGAGTTCGACGTCAAGGATGATGGTCGCTACAGCGTCATCACGTTCCACGGGCGCAACCTCGGCGGCATCCTCGACGCCAGCAAGGATGGCAAGCCGGTCAAGAGGGGACATTGGTTGAGTGCGATGTCCGTAGCGAACCTCGACGCATCGCTCGCCGCCGTCAACGAGGCCGGGGGCAAGCAACTCGAAGCACCCATCCATGTGTCCGGCGTCGGCAGCGTAGTAACCGTCGAAGACGCCGACGGTGCCGTCCTTCACCTCTTGTCTTCGAGCCGCGGCGACCCGCCCGACGTCGAACCGCGGGTTCACACGTGGCTCTGGCATGAGCTCCTCGCCAACCATGCCGATCGAGCGCTCGAGTTTTACGACGCCGCGTTCGGCTACCGCGCGGAGCCACTGGAGAAGAACCCGGGCTCGGAGTACCGCGTGTTGTGGAGCTCCGGCGAGGCGCGCGCTGGCGTCATTCAAAACCCGTTCGCAGGCACTCGCTCGGCATGGATCCCCTATGTACGCGTCGACGACCCTACGGCACTTGCCGAACGCGCCGCCGAGCTCGGGGGCAGCGTGGTCATCGCCCCAGCACCCGATGTGCGTGAAGGGACACTGGCCTTGGTCCTCGATCCATCGGGCGCGCCGGTCGCCTTACAGAAATGGTCGCCCCAAGACGACGAGGATGAAGGCGAGGTGAGCCCATGAAGCGCCACATCGAAAGGCTCGTGCTTGTCGCAGTGGCGGTGTTTTGCCTGGCCGCGGCGAGTTGCTACGTCTCGGGGGGATACGTCGGCTATGGCTACAGCCCCAACTATTACAACGACGTGTTCTACACAGCGCCGATGAACCGATACGGTTACGGGTTCTACGGACATCCGTGACTGTCACAGGCCCACCGCCTTCTGCACCCGCCTGAGCCAGTTGTTCCGAGCGCACGCTACTGTCACGGACCTTCCCAGGGACGATTTCAGGAAACTCGGGCACGGACAAGCCGATGGGGGTATGAATTGCTCGTGGCGCGGCGTGCTCAACACCACGGATCTCGTGACTTCGTCAGGACGCCCGATGAGCGTTTCGAAAACCTTCCGGATTATCCTTTCACGGCCAACTACTTCGAGGTCGACGGGCTTCGCATGCACTACGTCGACGAAGGTCCGCGTGACGCGAGTCCCGTGCTTCTGCTTCATGGCGAGCCAAGTTGGTCGTTTCTCTATCGGCACATGATTCCAGCTCTGACCGACGCCGGGCATCGGGCAATCGCGATCGATCTCATCGGCTTCGGAAAGTCGGACAAGCCCACGCGGCAAACCGACTACACCGTGGCGCGCCACGTCGGATGGCTGCAGTCGCTCATCGATCACCTCGCGCTCGAGGACATCACACTGTTCGGTCAGGACTGGGGCTCCACACTCGGGCTTCTACTGGCGACCACCAACGACGAGCGCTTCAGTCGTATCGTGATCGGCAACGGCCTACTTCACGGGAAGGATGGGCTCGAAACGAAACGCGGCCTAGTGCATCTCTGGCGGGCGTTCACTCGCTGGAGCCCATGGGTCCCGGTTGGGCAGGTTGTGAGCCGGGCCGCAGGTCGCCTTCTCACGGAAGCCGAACGCCGGGCCTACGACGCGCCCTTTCCGTCGCGCGAGTTCCTTGCGGGCGTCCGCGCGTTCCCCCAACTGATTCCGATGTCGAGCAAAGACCCCGCGACTCCCGCCAACGTCGCCGCATGGCAAGCCCTTGCGCGGTGGAACAAGCCGTTTCTCACCGTGTACAGCGATGGGGACCCAATCTTGGGTGACCTCGACGTGCTCTTTCAGCAACGAGTGCCGGGCGCGCATGGTCAACCTCACGTGCGGCTCGAAGGGGGACACTTTCTCCAAGAAGTCTCCGGGCCGGAGATCGCGCGCCGCATCCACGACCTCATCGCCGCCACGTGAGTACGAAGCATTCCCGCCAGCCTAGGTTAGTGGTTGTTCAACCTGGCAACTGATGTTGCGGCTGTTTGAAGGTCTTTGCCAGGGGGGGCCTCCCGGGGGTCACACCCCCTTCACGCTCACGAACCCTGGCTCAATGGTTTTTCACACACGAGCTCGACCGGCGCGAGTGCGCCAGAAGCGACCGCCTCGATCATGTGGGCGATCTTTGTGGCTGCGTCGTCTCCCATGATGAGGTGTAAACCGAGGGGGGGCGGCCCACCGACCTGCGCCATTCGCTGCTTCAGGACGGCAAAGAAATCGACCGCGAAGTCCCGGCGATTGGTTTCCGTCCGGATGACGAAACCTGCCGACTCGAGGGCTTGCCGGTAGTTCGACTGGCTGTCGACGAAACTCATGGACGAGTTAGTTGCCCACGGAACCGGGTAAGCATGCTCAGCCCCTGATTCACCCATGACGTCGTAGACACCGAATCGACCGCCCGGCCGCAGCACCCGGAACACTTCTTCGAAGAGCGCTCCCTTGTCCTCGATGTTCATTCCGACATGCAGCTGGGCGGCCACGTCGAAGCTGCCGTCATTGAACGGCATGTCCAGTGCACTTCCGGCCTCAAATCGGAGCTGCTCACCCAGTCCGGTCCAGTCGCTCAGTGTCCGAGCGACATCGATGTACTCCGATGTCAGGTCAATGCCGGTGACCTGACAGCCAAACGTCGAAGAGATGAACCGGGCGGTTCCTCCGATTCCGCATCCGATGTCTACGACCTTGGACTCCGCCAGAACGCCGAGTTGCTCGCAAAGCTTGGTAGTGGCCGCGCGGCCACCAATGTGGAACTCGTCGACGGGAGCCAGATCTTCCATTGTGGCTGTTGCTGCGGTCTTGCCCATCGCAGTGAGCCCTGCCTCTATGGAGGAGAGCAATTCGCTTCCCGAGTAGTGCGCGGTAATCTGTTGGTCGTTGGACATCACGAAACCTTCCCAAAAGGCAGCGCAACCCTCGCTCCTTCAGCCCGAAAGCGCGGTAGCTCCGGACCAACTGGTCGTGCTCACCATCAACGTCGTCGACACCTTCGGCAACGACAACAGCGCGCTTCCCTTCAACGAAGACGTGATTGCGCAGTAGCTTGCGACTCGATCCGATCGGTGCTTATCGACCAAACGGGTCGGGGCGCCATATGCGAACGCCCAGCAAGAACGGGATGACGGCGTACGGTCCGTTGAAGGCCCAGAAGACCAGCGGGTTCCCCGGAGGCGGGCCGATCCAATACTCCCAAATGAAGAATTCGGTGACCCCGTGGAGCATCGCGCCGACATACAGGAGCGCGAGCGGCCGAATCCAGTTCTTCCCCTTCACGAAGGCGTAGACCAACAGCAGGTAGAACGGGCCGAAGACCAGCCCCGAGATGCCGGTGTTCACGCGCGAGTACGCGTGGTCTGCCGCGAGGTAGTGGTCGGCCGCCGCATCCATATACCAGCGGGTTGCGCGAGCCCAAAAGGCGTCGCCCTCGAGCAGGCCGAGCGCATGCCAGGCATCCGAAAAGAACGAGGAGAATGCGAAAAACGAAAACGCGAGAACAAAAAACCAGTCCCGTGGCCGCGCGCTCAGCGGGCTACCTGTGCTCGGATCAGCCATTGGCCCGAACCATCGCAGATGAACGGTGCTCCCGTCCAGCGCCCATTGAAGTCAACGAAACCTTGCCAATCGGTACATCGAGCGGCTTGTCGGCGTTGTGCATCGCAAGTTATAGAGGTTGTTGTGCTGCGTGCGGTTCCAGTGGTTGCTTGCAGTGAAGACGTTCGGACAACGCCATGATCTCGCCGAATATCGCAGTCGTCGGAGGCGGCATCGCCGGGTGCTCGGCGGCCTGGTTCTTGAGGCAGGCGCTGGGGGAGGGGGCCGCGCTCACCGTCTATGAACGTGACGCACAGTTGGGCGGACGGCTGGCGATCCTCGATGTGGGCGGCACGCAGGTCGAGTCCGGCGGAACGATCATCCACGAGACCAATCGTTACATGGCGGGATTCGTGGATGACCTCGGCCTCGAGCGCGTCGAGCCCCATCAACGCGATGAGGGTGGCGGTGAGAGTGAGAGTGTGGGCGTTTGGGATGGGCGGCGCTTCGCGTTTCGTACGCATGACTCGGCGCTGCTCACGCGGCTTGCTGCCGTGTGGCGTTTCGGTGTGATGGCGCCGTTGCGGCTGCAGCGCGCGGTCGAGCGGGGCGTCCAGCAGTGGAATCACGTCTACGAACATCTCGAAGGGGGCGCCGCCTTCGACTCTCCGTCGGCGCTTTGCTCCGAGCTCGGCCTCGCAGACCTGCTCCAGAAGGACGGGCGTCAATGGCTCGCGGACAGCGGCGTGCGGGGCCGTTTCGTGGATCAGTACGCCACGCCCGTCGGCCGGATCATGTACGGGCAGGACGTTTCCATGAACGCACTGGCTACCTCGATTGCACTCGCCGGGGCAGGACTGGCTGGGAGGCTCTTCTCGGTGGGCGGAGGCAACCGTCGCGTGTGTGA
>QMMB01000234.1 GCA_003647035.1 Deltaproteobacteria bacterium
CTCAGCAGCAGGCGCCTCAGCAGCAGGTGCCTCAGCAGCAGGCGCCTCAGCAGCAGGTGCCTCAGCCGCAGGTGCCTCAGCAGCAGGCGCCTCAGCAGCAGGCGCCTCAGCAGCAGGCGCCTCAGCAGCAGGTGCCTCAGCAGCAGGTGCCTCAGCAGCGGGTGCCTCAGCAGCAGGTGCCTCAGCGGCTCCTGCGGGAGCTGCCGCGGCGTCGGCCAGCGCACGGCCTTCAGGTGCTCCCGAAGGCGGTGGACGAGGTGCTCGCGGCACCATCCCTAGGCTGCGTGCGCGCTCGAGCTCGGCATCTTCGGTCTCTTCCTCTTCCTCGACGTGCAGGTACTGCACCTCTTCGGGGTCAACGGCGAGCGAAGCCGGATCGATGTCCTCCGTCAGGAGCACAGTCTGAAACCGCACCACCTCGTCGAGCAAGCGCAGGTTGCGCTCGAGCTCCGCGACGAGGTCGCCGTAGCCCACGTACTTCAAATAAACGAAGACCCCGCGTGAGCTCTTCTGGATGGGGTAGGCGAGCTTTCGCTTGCCCCAGTTGTCGAGCTTGGTAAGCGTGCCTTCGAGACGCGTGATGACGTCCTTGGCGCGGTTGACCACCTTCTCAGCGCCGGCGTTGTCCACGTCGGATCGAAGGATGTAAATTGTTTCGTATTCGCGGGCCCATCGAATGGGGGGCGCCGCTGCTGCGGTTGGCATTCTTTCCTCCTGGTCTGGGCGGCCCCAGCCAGTGGCCGGAGCGAGGGAGCGCGAGGCATAGCCGATCTGCGCTTCGACGCCAGTCGTCAACGTCGGGTGTGATGGCGATTCATGGCCTGGCGCACACCCTCCCGGACCGCGGTCTCGACCATGTCCGCGCCCAAGTCGAGCACGGCAACCAGCTCAGCTCGCTCCAAGCTGTCGAAATCACTCAAAACATGGTGTTCAGGCCGTCCCCGGGCCGGCCGGCCGATACCCATCCGGCAGCGCGCGAAGTCCGGGCCTCCGCAGTGCTCCACCATCGAGCGCAGCCCGTTGTGGCCTGCTGTGCCGCCGCCGATCTTGAGCCGCGCGACCCCAAAATCGAGGTCGAGCTCGTCGTGAACGCACAGCACCTGCTCGAGCGGGACCTTGAAGAACCGCATGGCGGCCTGAACGGCCTCCCCACTCAGGTTCATGAAGGTCATCGGCTTGAGAAGGACCACCTCGTCGTGGCCAACGGAGACCTTGGTGAACTCGCCCTTGAACTTGTCACGGAAGCTGGGCGCACCCCAGCGCCGCGCCAGCTCGTCCACCACCATAAATCCCACGTTGTGGCGATTGCCAACGTACTTGGGACCGGGGTTTCCGAGGCCGGCGATGAGATGGGTGCTCACAGCCCGCCAAGCGCTTAGCTCGGAGCCTTGTCCGCGTCAGCCGCGGGTGCTGCCTCACCTTCGGTCGCCGCCGCGCCTGGCGCAGCCGCGGCCGCGGCCTCGGCCTCGGCCTCCTCCTCGGCCGCCGTAGCCTTGCGGGGCTCGAGAACGATCGCCAGCGTCAGCTTGGGGCGGAGCAAGCACTCGACCCCCTCCGGGAACTCGACATCCTCAACCGAAAGCGTGTCTTTGAGCTCGAGATGGGTCACGTCGACTTCGATGGACACCGGGATGTTCGCCGGGGTCGTACGAATGGGAAGCGTGCGGCGCGTGATGTTCAGCAAGCCACCTTGGACGACGCCCGCTGCCTTTCCTTGCGCGCGGAGCGGCACGTGCACCTCGAGCACCTGGTCCTCTCGAATCCTATACAAATCGATGTGAAGGAGCTCCTGCGTGACAGGATCGGTGCTCAGGTCCTTGACCATCGCCAGCTCCTCCTTGCCGTCCAGGGACAGCTTGAACACGACGTTCCGCCCCCTCTCGCTTCGAAGCGCTTGGGTTACTTCCTTCGGGGACAGGGTCAGCGACGTGGGCGGGAGGCCCGGACCGTAAAATACGCCCGGGATCTTTCCTTCTGCACGCAGCCGACGCGCTGGCCCCTTTCCGCGGGTAACGCGGACCTCAGCCTGCAACGTCGTCGTTTCCATTCTCAATTGCTCCAATTAAACAAACAGCGAGCTCACCGAGTCGCTGTGGTGAATCCGTTTGATGGCCTCTCCTAGCAAACTTGCCACCGAAAGCACGCGGAAGCGACCCGTCTGCAGGGCCTCCTCCCGAAGGGGGATCGTGTCGGTCACGAGGATCTCCTCGAGGGGGGAGTTCACGATTCGCTCGAGCGCCGGACCCGACAAAACCGGGTGTGTGGCGGCCGCCATGACCCGCTTGGCGCCCTGTTCACGTAGCGCCCGAGCCGCGTTGGTCATGGTGCCGGCTGTGTCGATCATATCGTCCAAAATCAGACATTCCCGCCCCTCGACGTCGCCGATGATATGCATCACCTCGCTGACGTTCTTTTCCTCGCGGCGCTTATCGATGATGGCCAGGTCGGCGCCAAGTCGCTTCGCGTAGGCCCGGGTCCGCTCCACCCCACCCGCGTCGGGGGAGACCAGCACCGGCGGCTCCGGAAATCGCGGCCTCAAATGCTCCAAGAAGACTGGCATTGCGTACAGATGATCGAAGGGCTTGTTGAAAAAGCCCTGGATCTGGCCCGCGTGCAAGTCCATCGAAACGACTCGGTCGACACCGGAGGCGCTGAGCAGGTCGGCCACCAACTTCGCCGTGATCGGCGTCCGCGGCGCGGCCTTTCTGTCCTGTCGTGCATATCCGTAATAGGGGATGACTGCGGTAATCGAACCAGCGGATGCGCGCTTCAGCGCGTCGATCATGACCAAGAGCTCCATCAAGTTGTCGTTGACGGGCGTACACGTCGATTGGATGAGGTACACATCCACGCCGCGCACGTTTTCCTTGATTTCAGTGAACACCTCGCCATCCGAGAAACGCGTTACACGCGCGCGTCCTACGGGCAGTTCCAGGTACTGGGCGATCTTCTCGGCGAGAGCCGGATTGGAGTTGCCCGAGAAAACGCAGGTCGACTTGAACATCGGTGGTTCCCCTTAACTGAACCAGTAACCGCCACCCGGTGGGAAGGCGACCGTGGGTAGCAAAGCGTCCGTCGGGTGTCAACCACGGGCCGCTTCGGAAAGTGCTGGACAAAAATCGTGCCGTAGTTTCCGGTCACTACCCGGTTGAGCTTCGTGACGTGGGAGTGTACACCCATCGCTCCCGCACTCGGAGGAATGATGACGCTAAGCGTGACATTGTTGACGGAACGCGAGCATGTCGTCCAGCAGTGGCGACAGGCGCTGACTAAACACGACATCGAATCGAAGGTCGTCGTGCCGAACGACCTCGCGACTGCGATCGATGGACAGGTGGCCGTCATCGTCGACGTCGATGGCGCGCAGCTCGATGCCGACGAGCTCCTTGCGACGATCGCCTTCGTGCGCGCGTCGGGTGCGCTGCCGATCGCACACGTCGATCGTGATCGCGATGCGCTCGAAGACATCATCACCGAGCTCTGCCATGGTCTGGTCACCAGCGGGGACGGCGACGTCGCGCAAGTCGCAGCCGCCATTTCTCGACGCGCCGATCAGCGGCGCCATCTTCGTTTTGAGTTCGTGACGGTGTCTCCGTGCGGCGACGACGTGCTGGCCGTGCTTGGCAACGGCGATGCCTCGCTTCACCGACGGCCAATCGACGCATCGGACGACGGCTCTGATATTTCCAGCATCACGATTGATCCGAGCGCAGCCAAGGCCACCCTTCGTTTGAAGAGCGGCGCCGTCTGTCAGCTCTCAGCCGCATCGGTGTATGGAGCACCCGGAATGACAAACGGGGGGGAAGACATCGCCATCGACGGAGAGAAGCTCGGAGCGCGTCTTCGCGAGCTTCGCCTCGAAGCCGGGCTCACCCAGGCCGAGCTCGCGCGACGCACGGGTATTCACCGCCCGAACATCGCGCGCGTCGAAGCTGGCCGACACACACCCTCGCTCGAGACACTGGCACGCCTTGCGAACGCCATTGGGGTGTCGACGACGCACGTGCTGGTCTCTCGCGAGTCATGAGCGACGGCGCGCCGAGCAAACCCATCAAAGACGCATCGACGGTCATCGTTCTGCGCGAGGCCGGTGACGGCCTCGAAACGTTCCTGCTCTGCCGGCACCACCAAAGCGGCTTCATGGGCGGCGCGCACGTATTCCCCGGCGGGAAGGTCGACCCCAACGACAAGGGGGCGAGCTGGCACGCACGAGTCGACCGGACGACCGAAGAAATCACCGCACGGCTTGCTGAGACCAACACCGAGGTCGGCTTGGGCCTGCTGGTTGCCGCCGTGCGAGAGACATTCGAAGAAGCCGGCGTACTGCTCGCCGACACCGCCGAGGGTATCGATCTGCCGGCCACTCGCCAACGGCTTCACGACGGTGCTTCGTTTTCGGAGCTCGCGGGCGATATCGACATGCAGATCGATTCAATGGCGCTGACGCCGTACGCGCGCTGGATCACGCCCAAAATGGAGAGCCACCGTTTCGACACGCGCTTTTACATCGCCGTGCTGCCCGAAGGGCAAAGCGCATCGCATGACGGCAAGGAAACGACGTCGGCGGTTTGGCTCCGCCCAGCCGGCGCCATCGAGGACATGCGCGCCGGCCGCATCAAGCTCGCGCCTCCGACCGTGCGAACTCTCGGTTGGCTGGCCCAGTTCGACGACGCGAAATCGGTGATCGCGGACGCCCTGTCGCGCAAGCCCCCTCTCGTTCGGCCGCAAATCGTCACCGGGAACGACGGTTGGTTCCTTGCGCTGCCTGGCGACCCGGAACATTCGGAAGACGAGCCGGTACTGCCTGGCGCGACGCGGATGGTGTTCGACAACGGCGCGTGGCGCGACGCGCCGTAGCGTGTTCGCTAGGCTACAGATTTTCCAGATTTTTCGCCTTGTTCCTTGTGTCGGCAGGCCCCGAACCGCTACCCAAGAGATATGGCGACCGACGCGCAAAAATCCGAGGGCCTCTTCACCGCATCGCAGATCGCGCGCTTCTGTCAGGTCGATCTGAAGACCATCCACAACTGGGCCGATCGAGGTCAGATCTCGCACTTCCGGACCCCAGGGCGCCATCTGCGTTTCCGTCGTCCGCACGTCCTCGATTTCCTGCGCAAGTACGGCTACCCGATCCCCGATGAGCTCGCAGCCGACCGACCGCGCGTCGCACTGTTCGTCAATGGCCTCCGCGAAAAGGACAAGGTCCTCGCGTCACTGCAAACCACATTCGAGGTCGTCGACTACCCCGACCCGCTCACCGGGCTACTTCAAATCGGAGAACAACCGCCCGACGCGATCGTGCTCAGCGCCCAAGTCGGCGACCTGTCTGGCGCACAGATCATCAACGCACTCAAACGCGGCGACAACACCCGGCACGTCCGCGCCGTATTGCTTGCCGGTGGCGAAACGGACAAGCAGGCCGCCATCGAGGCGGGAGCATCCGCACACGTCCAGCCAAACGATCTCACCGGGTTGAGGGATACCCTCGAAGCCCTCATGGGGATTAGACACTAGGCCCATCCCGCGAAACCACGAACCGCACCGACGCTGACCCTGCCGCTGGCACGGGCACGTCGGCCTCTCTTGGTTGCAGACCCCTCGGACCTGGCGTACCTCCCCTCGCATGGGCTTAGACGCGCTCAAATACGACTCCCAAGGCCTCGTCGCCGTCATCGCGCAAGACGCGGAAACGGGTGAGGTGCGGATGATGGCGTACGCGAACCAACAAGCGGTCGAGCAAACACTGAGCACCGGCCTTGCTCACTTCTACAGCCGGTCACGACAGGCGCTTTGGAGGAAGGGCGAGAGCAGCGGCAACACCCTCGATGTGCGAA
>QMMB01000235.1 GCA_003647035.1 Deltaproteobacteria bacterium
GGCCGTTCGGTCGCACGCGCAGTCGGACGCAAGTTCCACCGCATCAGCCTCGGTGGCGTCCGCGACAAAGCCGCGATTCGTGGGCACCGGCGCACCTACGTCGGCGCCCTCCCCGGCCAGGTCATCCAAGGGATGAAGAAGGCCGGCACGATTAACCCCGTGTTCATGCTCGACGAGATCGACAAGGTTGGCCACGACTTTCGCGGCGACCCCGCGGCGGCACTGCTCGAAGTCCTCGATCCGGAGCAGAACGACACCTTCAGCGACCACTACCTCGAGATTCCGTATGACCTCTCGAAAGTGATGTTCATCGCAACGGCCAACGTCGGCGACACGATCCCCGCACCGCTTCGGGACCGAATGGAGATCATCGAGATTCCGAGCTACACGCGCCGCGAGAAGGCCGACATCGCGCGCGTCCATCTCGTGCCGAAGCAGCTCGAGGAGCACGGCATCAAGCCCGAGCAGGTCACGCTCGAAGATGCGGCCATCGAATCGATCATCGATCACTACACCCGGGAGGCCGGCGTTCGTAACCTGGAGCGTCAAATCGCAAGCGTCATTCGTGGCGTGGCCGTGAAGGTCGCAGAAGGCGAAAAGGGGCCTTGGGCCATCTCTGACGAGGAATCGCTGCGGCCTTACCTCGGCGCGCCTCGCTTCATCTCGGAGGTGGCCGAGCGCACGGCAGAAACCGGCGTCGCGACCGGGCTGGCCTGGACATCCGTGGGCGGTGAGATTCTCTTCATCGAATGCACCAAGATGCACGGCACGGGCAAACTTCAACTCACCGGTCAGCTCGGCGACGTCATGAAGGAGTCCGCACAAACGGCGATGAGCTACGTGCGAACGCGCGCCAAGGCGTTTGGAATTGCCGAGGACTTCCTCGAGAAGGCCGATGTCCACATCCACATCCCAGCCGGCGGCATGCCGAAGGACGGGCCAAGCGCCGGCGTCACGATGATGACCGCGATTGTCTCGCTGCTGACGGGCATCCACGTACGTCACGACGTTGCGATGACCGGCGAGATCACACTACGCGGCCGCGTTCTTCCGGTTGGCGGCGTCAAAGAGAAGGTGCTCGCTGCCCACCGCGCCGGAATCAAGCGCATCATTCTTCCCGAGCGCAACGTCGCCGACCTCGACGAGATTCCGGCCGAGGTTCGGGAAACCCTCGAGTTCATCCCGGTCTCCAAAATGGACGCGGTTCTTGCGAACGCACTCCTGGACCCTGACCGCCTAGAGCTCAACCTCGGCGATCCGCGTCCAGACAAGGGCGAATCCGAAGCAGTTCAACCATCCCCGTAAGGAGTGTTTGCGCACCGTTTGGGCGTGGTAATGTCCGTGCATGGGTGAGATCAAGACTACGGTGCTTGGTGCCGGTTCGTGGGGGACGGCCTTGGCGAAGCTCCTTGCGGACCAAGGCTATCCGACTCGGCTTTGGGCGCGCCGCGAGGTGATGGCCGATGCGATTCAGCGCGATCGGGAGAACCAGGCCTACCTACCTGGGTTCCCACTTCCCGACACGCTCGAGACCACCTCCGATCTCGAGTACGCGCTCGATGGAAGCGACCTCATCGTGTGTGTCGTGCCGACCCATGGGTTGAGGGAGGTGCTCAAAGACGCAGCGCCTCTATTCGGCACGAAGGCGCCCATCGTCAGCGCAACCAAAGGCATCGAAATCGACAGCCTCATGCTGGTTTCAGAGGTTTTCGAAGACGTGCTTCCCGAGTCCCAACACCCACGGCTCACCTATTTGGGCGGTCCGAGCTTCGCCAAGGAGGTCGCTGCGTGCCTTCCCACCGCGGTCTCGGTCGCGGGGAGCGACGCCGCCGCTGTGGCGGCCACGCAAGAGGCCTTCACCACAGATCGTTTCCGCGTCTACAGCACGGACGATGTCGTCGGCGTGGAGCTCGGCGGCGCACTCAAGAACGTCGTGGCCATCGCCGCAGGCATCGGCGACGGTCTCGGCTTCGGACACAACACGCGCGCGGGGCTGATCACGCGAGGGCTCGCCGAGATCTCGCGCCTGGCAATCGCGAGGGGTGCGAACCCACTGACTCTTGCGGGTCTGAGCGGAATGGGCGACCTCGTTCTCACCTGCACCGGTGACCTTTCGCGAAACCGCAACGTCGGCCTTCAAATCGGACAAGGCAAATCGCTCAAAGACATTCTGGGCAGTATGCAAATGGTCGCCGAGGGGGTGCGCACCGCGAGGAGCGCAAAGGATCTCTCAGAACGTGTCGGTGTCGACATGCCGATCACGCGAGAGGTCTACGCGATGCTCTACGAAGACAAGCCGCCGTTGAAGGCCGTGGTTGACCTGATGACACGCCCCATGCGAGCCGAGCGCGAGTAGTAGTAATGGAAAGTGGGAGCTTTCGGCCGCTATATCTGATCCTGGTGCCCGCCATCCTCGTCGCGGCTGGAATCCTCGGCTTCTACACGTTTCGGTCGGCCCGCGAACACACTCAGCTCGGAGAGCAAACGATCGCACAGTCATTGCTGTCGGTAGCCCAGCATCGGGTCGAGAGTATCGAGCGCTACATCGATGTCGCGGACCGCACGATCGCCCGGCTCGTCGATCCGAACGACTCGAGCACGCTGGACACGGAGTGGTTGCCTCAATCCTCGACGCAGACCCCAGGCATCACGTCGGTCCTCTTGATCGATCAGGACGGCAACCTGATCCAATGGGCCAGCCGGCAGGATAAGAAGGCGCGCAGGGCCTTTCTGCGCATCTTTCGACAGCAATTGGTCGAGTCTCT
Source organism: Deltaproteobacteria bacterium (assembly GCA_003647035.1). GTDB lineage: Bacteria > Myxococcota_A > Polyangia > Polyangiales > Houyiibacteriaceae > SG8-38. The sequence goes on from QMMB01000235.1 coordinate 2,766, forward strand.
CGAGCTCGACTCTCCGGAGCCGCACCTGCTGCGACACTCACACGAACAGATCACGGGCACGAGCTATCTTCTGTCGTACAGAGCATACGCAACGCTCGCGGGCCAGATCACTTACATCGTCGCTCATCACGACACGCGGTACTTGGTCGACCAAGTCTTCCCAATGATGTTCGTCGCCGACGAGACGGCGCCACTCTACAACATCGTCGACGAAGGCAACCATGTGGTATTCGGACCCGATCTATCGGAAGTCGGCGTGTATACGGTGGCCCACCGCTTCCCGACGACGCTCTACAGGTGGCGCCTGCAGGTAGCACCGCGTCAAGCCGCGCTCCTGCAAGCACAGGGGCGCTCACTCATGCGGGGAGAGACCGCACTGCCTCTGATGTCCTTTGCGATCATCTTGCTCAGCGCCGTGTTCTTCATCTACGCCGCGGAGAAAGAGCGACGGCTCAACGTGCTCAAGAGCGAGCTGATGGCCAACGTGTCGCACGAGCTCAAGACTCCTTTGTCGGTCGTCCGGATGTTCGCTGACATGCTTCGTTCCGGCCGTGTCCCGAACGAGGAACGCAGGGTCGAGTACTTGGACATCATTTGCCGAGAGTCGGAGCGGCTCACCTCGCTCATCGACAACATGCTCGACTTCTCCGCACTCGAAGGGGGCAAAGGGCCATATCACTTGAGGCGCGGAGACATCGGAGATGCGGTCGACCGCGCGCTCGACGCCTTTCGCTACCGTAGTGAACAAGACGGGGTAGAGATTCATCTGCAGCGAGAGGAGGAGCTTCCCCCAGTCCTGATCGACCCGGAGGCGATCGCTCTCGCCGTCATCAACCTGCTGGACAACGCGGTGAAATACGGCGGACAGACGCCGGTCGAGCTCGAGCTCACCACGAAGCGCTCTTCGGTGGACGTTGCCGTCCGCGACCACGGACCCGGCATCCCAAGCGATTCCCTCCGCCGGGTATTCGAACGATTCTATAGAGGGCCCCACGCCAACCCGACCCGGGGATCGGGAATCGGCCTGTCGCTCGTCAAGAACATCGCGCAGGCGCACGGCGGGCGGGCGTGGGCGAAAAACGCGGCGGGAGGGGGCGCTGTCGTCGGATTTTCGATCCCCATCGCCGGCGGCTGAGCGCGGCGCCTTTGCCGCACGACTAGACTGCGGCTATCTTCGCCACGATGTCAGAAGACGAACGCGGTATCCTCCTCGTCGAAGATGACCCAGCGCTCGCGCTCGGGCTCTCCGACAGCCTGCGCTTCGAGGGATACCGAGTCGTCCACACGGCCAGTGGTGAAGAGGCAATCGAGCTAGCCGCCTCCGAAGACATCGGGTGCGTCATCCTCGACCTCATGCTTCCGGACCTCAACGGGTATCAGGTCTGCGAAACGATCCGCAAAATGGACCCCATCCTGCCAATCCTCATGCTCACGGCGCGCGGACAGGAAGCAGACAAAATCCGGGGCCTCGAGGCGGGCGCCGACGACTACGTGACCAAGCCGTTCTCCATCGGCGAGTTGGTCGCACGAATCAGGGCGCTGTTCCGGCGCGCGGGGCGCTCGGTGCGGCCTTCACAAGCCGAGATTCGGATCGGTGACATCAACATCGAGACCGGCTCTCAGACCCTGACGCACGGCTCCGAGACGATGCACCTCTCGTTTTACGAGGTAGAGTTGCTCAAGTTCCTTTGGGAGCGCCACGGCGAACCGGTGTCACGGGACGAAATCCTCGATAAGATTTGGGGCCTCGAAGCCGGCCCGAACAACCGAACGGTCGACAACTTCATCGTCAAGCTGCGCCGCAAGATCGAACCCAAGCCCGACCGGCCAATACACATCCTGACCGTGTACGGCATCGGGTACAAGCTCGTCTGTTGATCGCATGGGAACCGGGCTCTCCACGTTGCTTTGGTATGGGTTGTGCGGCGGTGCCGTGGCGCTGACGATTGTCGTGGGTGCGGGCCTTTTCATGTGGGGAACCCGCCGAGAGAAGCGGAATCGTACCAAACTACCGCCGTCTTGACCTGGTGCGGGCCGGTCGTTACAACCAAGCCGCTTGCGAGCGAACTTTGGTGGACCAGGAGAGTTTTTGCCGGGAACTGAACAACGAGGCGGGCTTGGCCGCCGGCTAGCGATAGGCATCTATTCGATTGCTCTGGCCTACTTGGTCATTGTGGGCTTTGCCTCCGTCATTCCTCAGATCTTCTGGCCTGAAAGCGACGAATCGTTCGACCTCGAATGCGCCGACGGCCTGCAATTGCTCCGGCATGAGGTCGATGAGGTCCGGCTCGCCTACCTGGAGACCCACGAAACCGACGGGACGGCCCTCCGAAACACCCTCGAATCTTGGGATCTGCGCCTAAATGCGCTGGCCAAACGGTGTGAAAAGGACCAAGTACAGCTGCTCAATCAATATCGACACCGTGTCGAGCTCGGCCTGCAGAGGTACATGCGTGAAGACGCGCCTCTGGCCAACCGCGTCACTGAGGCGCTGGGCTCGGCACCGGTTCCCCAATCACCCGAGACACCGGAGCCCACTCCATGACCGAGCCGCCCGAAGAGGAAGGCGCCCAGACGTTCGCAGATCTTGGCATTCACGACGACGTCCTCGAAGCCATCGCAGAAATGGGTTGGGAGACCCCTACCCCAGTCCAACGCGATTCGTACCCACTCGCTATCGCAGGTCGCGACGTCATCGTTCAATCTCGAACTGGCACCGGCAAGACCGGCGCGTTCGGGATTCCGTTGGTCGACGGGCTGCTCTCGGATGAGGGCAACGAGCAAGCGCTCGTACTGGCGCCGACGAGAGAGCTCGCACTTCAGAGCGCACGCGAAATCGCCAAGCTCGGCGCCCGTCGCGGCATCGACACGGTCGCCGTCTATGGCGGGGCGTCGATGGAGCAGCAGATCCGTGCCCTCGAAAAAGGCGCGCGCGTCATCAGTGGGACGCCTGGACGAGTGCTCGACCACCTCAAACGCGGGACGATGGATGCATCGCGACTGGGAGTCTTGGTGCTCGACGAAGCGGACGAAATGCTGTCGATGGGGTTCGCCAAGGAGCTCCAC
>QMMB01000236.1 GCA_003647035.1 Deltaproteobacteria bacterium
AATGCCACCACTACCCGCGACGCCGCCGCCTCCGCCAACGCCGCCGCTGCCACCAACGCCGCTATCGCCGTCAGCGCAGCCCAAGGCAAAACCAACGATCAATACGAACGCGGCGCGTCCAGCCACAGCCAATCGAGTACTGAATGAATACCTCATGCCGACCTCGCAGACTCGGAGGACGTCCGTCCTCTTCGGGAGACGCCGAGTGTACGAGAATTTGGAACCCTGGGGCAAAGCCGAAAGTAAATATGAACACCCTGTTTCACGCTTGGGCTGGGGGACCGCCGAGCTCATCAGCCCCGCCATGGCAACGTCCGCCGGTCCAACGGGCGCGGCAACGCGATCACAGTCTGGCGCCACAAACCGCAAGCCGCGTCAGTGTTTGCCGAGCGCTGCTCCAAGTCGGTGGAGCAGCGCGGCCCCGTCGCCGCGATACGACGCGCCGTGCATGCAGGCGAGCACCTGCGGCTCGGTTGCTGCAAGCTTGTCGAGTAGCGCTCCGGCGCCGTGAATCGGCGCGTAAGGGAACTCCTGTCGCATGGCCTCGCTTGGTTCCCACACCAGGGCGTCCGATTCGGTGATCGCGGGCGGTTGGTTCCCGGGCTGAGCGAACAGGTCGCCGCATAGCAGCGTGCGGGTCGTGGTCTCGAACAGGTAGCCCGTCTCCATGCCGTGAGGCAGATGCGGGGTGTCGATCCACTGAACGCGGAGGGTGCCAAGCGAATGAGTTTCACCGTCGGCTAGCGGCTTGGCGGGGCGGTCTGCAAAATCGTCTACCGAGACCATGGCAGCCAGCGCGCTGCACAACGGCTGTGCATCGGGCGCCGCGGCGAGCCACTCGTTGAGTGCACCGCACTCGTCGGCTTCGAAGTGGGAGAACGAAATCCACCGTAGGCGGGCGGGATCCATGAGCGATGCGACGGCCTCGAGGGTGAGCGGGAACACCTTGCGCGGCCCGGTGTGGAACAGGAGGGCGAAGCGAACGCACGGGCCGCCGAGGCCTAGCTTTGCCAACGATTCTGGCAACGGGCACGCCTGTATGGGCTTCGGCATCTTCGCGGTGTAGCGGAAGCCGAGGATCTTGCACAACAGGCCATGGAGGTGATGCTCTCATCCCTGCGGCAGGGTCGCGTCGACGACCTCGAGCTGCTCGACAGATACGTGCTCGGCGTGTGTCGCAACGTCGCGCACGCGCTGCGACGGTCGGGAGAGCGGACAGCGAAGGCTGCGCGGCGCTTAGCTCTCGAGCCGGCCCCGTCTGTGGAACAGCCTCCCGAACCGCCGTGGGGGAAGCAGACGGTGGAGCGGCTCACCACGTGCATGGATGGGCTCTCGGAACGGGAGCGGCGCGTCGTGCACCTGTCGTTCGCCGAATGGCAACGAAGCGCCGAAATTGCCGAACAGCTCGAAGTGGCGGCCGGCAACGTGCGAGTCATCCGTCACCGGGCGCTGCGCAAGCTGCGTGAGTGCCTGGACCGAGCGGGAGAGCCAGCATGACCACGATGTGCTCGCACGGCGCGACCGCCGAAAATTGGATCGACTTCTTCGCGGGCGAGCTCGACGAGAAAACCGGGGGGCGGCTGGAGCAGCTGTTGTTCGAGTGCGCCGACTGCGCGGCCGAAGCCGAGCGCTGGGGCGAGTTGGCTGGTGGCGCCGGGCTGGTGATCCCCCCGGTGATCTCGACCGATGCACTGCGCGCGCTCCAAGACCGGGGCGAGCTGATGAACGAGAATGCGATGCAACCGGGCGAGCACTGCCAGGCAGAGTTCCCCGACGGCGGACGTGTGTTGGTTCACCGGCTGCAGGGGCTTGATCTGACGAGCACCGACCGCGTGAATCTCGCGCTGAGCACGGCCGAGGGTGCCCCATTGGTGCGCCTCGAAGACGTACCTTTTGATCCCGCCGCCGGAGAGGTGCTCGTCGCGTGCCAGCGCCACTTCGGCGAGTCGTTCCCAGAGGAAATCGTGTTCGAGGTCGAGCGTCAGGGAGCCGGCCGGGTCGAGGTCCTCGCCAGGTACGCCGTCGACCATACGTACTGAGCCCGGCGCTTTGTGAGTCGGGCGCTTCCTGTTACAAGACGGGCGTGCGCTGTCTGGTTACAGGGGCGACCGGGTTCATCGGGGGCGGGGTCGTTCGCAAGTTGCAGAACGCCGGCCATGAAGTGATCGCCTATGTCCGCGAGGGCTCGGACTCTCGATCGCTTCAAGACGTCGAACGGATTGTCGGGGACCTGGGCGATCCAAACCGTTTGGCCATCGCCGCGGCCGACTGCGACGCCATGGTGCACGCCGCCGGCATCGCCGACCCCGCCGCCGACACGGACTCGCTCGGCTGGGCGCACGTCGCCGGCACCGAGAACGTGATCAACGCGGCCAGGCAAGCGGGCTGCAAACGACTGATACACATCTCGTGCGCCGACGTGACGCTCTACGACGGGCCGCGTTCTTTCTGGAACGAAGACCAGGCGCCGCCGCGACCCTTCGGTGAGCTCGCTCGCACCAAACTCCAGGCCGAAGAGCTGGTTCGCGTGTCGGGCCAACGGGGTTTCCGGACCACAGCACTGCGGCCCGCGCTCGTCTGGGGCCCGGGAGACACCACACACCTCCCGGGTTGGAAGGCCGAAACCAACCAGGGCGGCATCCGCATCATTGGCGGCGGCAAGAAGCTGATGGCGACGACCTTCATCGGCAATCTGACCCACGCCGTGCTCTGCGCGCTGCAAGCGAAGGTCGTGACAGGCAATGTCTACCATGTCGTCGACACCGAGCTCACGGTCTCGCGCGACTTCTTCACCGACCTGAGCACCGCGCTCGGATGGAAGCCTCCGAGAGGCGCAGGCCCCTACCGATGGGCCTGGCTCGCGTGCCGAACCGGGCTATCGTCGCTTCATCCGACCCAGGTGATCCGCCGCGGACAGACGAGCGCGTTTGAAATGAACCGAGCGAAGAAAGACCTCGACTACGAGCCCATCGTGACGCGCGAACAAGGGATGGCGGAACTCGCCAACTGGTATCGGGAAACGCACGGCAACAGATGACGGACGACACGGACGAACAATGGATGCAGGCGGCGATCACGCAAGCACGCCTCGCCGAGGCCAAGGGCGAAGTCCCTGTGGGCGCCGTCATCATTCATGAGGGCCAGGTGATCGGGCGCGGTCACAACGAGCGCGAATCCTCGCAAGACCCGACCGCACACGCCGAGATGATCGCGATTCGGGAAGCCGCTAAGCAACTCGGCAGCTGGCGCCTGATCGACACCACCCTCTACGTCACCCTCGAACCCTGCCCCATGTGTGCCGGCGCACTCGTGAACGCGCGAGTCCCTCGGGTCGTGTGGGGCTGCGACGACCCAAAAGCAGGTGCGACCCAAACCGTCTACACCATCGGCAACGACGACCGGCTCAACCACCGGTTCGAGTGTGTGCCAGGCGTCCTGGGCGGCGAGTGCAGCGCACTGTTGAGCCAGTTTTTTGCGGCAATCCGAGCCAAGAACAACCCAGGAAACATGCGTTGACACGCAAACCCGTTTTGCTAGCTTCCGCCGCGGAGAGCTGTCCGAGTGGTCGAAGGTGCTTGATTCGAAATCAAGTGTACCGAGAGGTACCAAGGGTTCGAATCCCTTGCTCTCCGCCACGTTCTTTGACCTAAGAGTTTTGGATCGCAGAAGCCGTTGCCCGAAAAGGCAGAGGCCGAAGCGAAAAGGAAGGCGGACTCCGCCTGGAGAGGTGACCGAGTGGTCGAAGGTGCACGATTGGAAATCGTGTGTGCCGAAAGGTACCGGGGGTTCGAATCCCTTCCTCTCCGCCAGTTATGGTCCTGCCAACGTCGGCCCGTGAAACCCGCCAGGCCCGGAAGGGAGCAACGGTAGCGGTAACCGACGTGTGGCGGGGCCTTTTTTTACGCTATATTTGTGCGTGGGAGACAAGAGGTCTTACTTAGCGATGTAGCGAATCATGCGTATTTCGATCGGCCTCATCTTGCTCGCCACGGCCATTCAGCCGGCCGCCGCGTTCGGTCAGCAGCCGCCAACGGCGCAGCCCATCGACGAGCCGTCGTCCACCGTCGTGATCGACACGCCACCGCCACCTCGAGCCGGCGTGCCCGAGTTCCAAACGCCATCAACCGGCGTCATCCTCGACCGGCCCGGCCGGGTCTTGATCTCCGGCAAGCCCGTGCGCGCCCACTTCAGCTCGCCTACAGACGGCGTGGCGTTCCAGGTGCAGGTCGGAGGCAGCTGCTCTTCGATCAGCGGCGTGAGCTTCGGCATGAGCTATGGCTGGGGTGGTCCCGGCTGGGGCGGCTATGGCATCGGCTACGGCGCGGCGCCGTACTACGGAGAGATCGTCACCAAGGCCTACCAACCGATCTGCGAGACACCGTGCGATGCCACACTGCTGTCGGGCCGACATCGAATGGCGCTTTCACTCGATGGAGGCAAGCCCGTCAACGTCACCCTCCCGGTTGACCTCACAGAGGACTCGACCGTCGAGGGCCGCTACATCGACAAGCGCCGCTTGCGAAAGGCTGGCTGGGCCACGTTCGTCGCAGGCTCCCTCGCCGGCATGGCGCTCATGTTCGCCTCCATCGACTACCGCAACGATCCGCTGCTCGGCGACCAAATCCGCTACCGCCCCATGTTCTACACGGGCATCAGCCTCTTCGTCGGCTCGATCATCACCGGCGCAGTGCTCGCATCCCAAGACGACGAAGCCCGCGTGACCGTGTTTCCCGTCCAGTAAGGGGCGGACTCAGGAGGACTCGAACCTCCAACCCCCGGCTCCGTAGGCCGGTGCTCTATCCAATTGAGCTATGAGTCCCCGGGGCGGGCAACGTAGCGGCCCCGTTTGGAGCGTCAAGCGCCCCAACTGGCGGAGAGGAAGGGATTCGAACCCCCGGTACGGCTCTACACCGTACGGTCGCTTAGCAAGCGACTGCCTTCGACCACTCGGCCACCTCTCCAACAAGCCATGTTTTCAACACGAGCCGCGCCGTGCGAGGCCCGCGGGCGGCCTATGTAGCCGCCCCCCAAAGGAGTGTCAAAGCGCCCCCCGGCGGGCGGCGGTGCCGTGCTACAAGGTGGCTCATGCGGTGGCTAGTCGTGGCGTTTCTTGGACTTGCGAGCTTGCTCCAATCGAGCGACGCGAGAGCGTGCTCCTGCATGAAGTTGTCCCCGTCCGAGGGGCTTTCGTCGTCCCATGCTGTCTTCAGCGGCGAGGTCACTGACATCAAACCGAACGAGGCGACTCGGTTTGGCGGGTTGGAAGTCACGCTCCGCGTGAAACGCTTCTGGAAGGGCGAGCCCAAGGCAGAGATCAAGGTTCACACGGCGGGGAGCAGCGCCGCTTGCGGATACACCTTCGTCAAAGGCGAAACGTATCTCGTTTATGCTCTGCACGACCACGCCGACCCCATGCGGGTAAGCCTCTGCAGCCGGACCAAGCACATCGACGACGCGAAAGAAGATCTCCGTTTTCTCGGGAAGCCTTCGCATCGGTTCGATGACGGGCGTGGCAACAAGGGCAAGTGCGCCGCAGCGCCGGCAGGCACCGGTGGATCCGGCTTCGGGTTGCTCGCTTTGCTTCTGATGGGCGCAACACTCGCCAGGCGACGCCTGCCGCACGTGCTCGCTGGCGCCATGCTGACCGTATCGCTCTTTGGCTGCAGCACCGCACCGGCAAGGCCGGCGCTCATGGCCAACATGGCGAACGACGACGTGACCGTTGCCCAGTTGCGCGCGATCGACTACGCGTACGCGGACCGGTTCGGTCAACTCGTGGCGGCGTGCGTGGCGGATATCGTCGCGCAGAGCGACGACGCGCAGCT
>QMMB01000237.1 GCA_003647035.1 Deltaproteobacteria bacterium
CACGAGGCCATCGAGGTCGGTCCAGCGATCCGACAATTCGGCGAGGCGTTCGAGCGAATCGATGAGGGATCGGTCGCGCGGATCGGTGCGGACGGCGTCCCTCATGGCGGCGAGCGCCTCCTCTGGGCGTCCGATGTCGTTTTCCCAGATCGAGGCAGCCTCGCGCAGGAGCGCTACCCGGTCGGCAGCCGCCGGCGTCAGCTCCACTCGCTGTTCGTACAGCCGTACAACCTCTTCCAAGTTGCCGGCGTCGCGGTAGTACTCCTCGAGCAACCCGAGCGCGCTCCCGGCGACCTGTGGCTTTTGCGCCAGGCTCCGCACCGCGGCGAGCGTGTCGTCGCGACCCGGGTCCTGCTCCATCGCCTTTTGGTACGCGCCGAGGGCGCCCTCGAGGTCACCCAGGTGGCTCGCGCGGAGCCGCCCCTGCCGCAGGAACAGCGTCGGCCGGTCGGCATCCCGCAGATCCAGGCGGCGCGAGATGACCTCGTGCAGACGGTCCCATTGCTCGGTCTCCTGCAGGAGCCGGTCGAGTGCCTCGAGGATCGACTCATCGTCTCCCATCAACGACAGCGCTCGCTCGTGCGCATCGACCGCTCTACTGAGATCCTTGAGGTCATCTTCACAGATGCGCGCGACACGCAGATACAACGTGGCGCCCCGAGCCGTGTCGAGGCTTGCGCCGGCCTCCGCGAACACGACGCCGACGCGCTCCGGCCATCGCTGCAGGCTCGTCGCGAGAGTCTCAGCACGATCGAGAATCTCGTCGTCGTCGGGCCGTTCGCCGATCGACTGTAGCAGTGCGTCGAGCGCCGCGTTCGGATCCTTGCGGCCCTGCTCGTGTACCTCCGCCAATGCCACCAGTTGCTCGGCCTTCTCGTGCGGGTCGGTCATCGCATCGGCGCGCAATCGAAGCAGGGTCGCCAGATCGCTCCAGCGCTCCTCGGTCCGCAGGTAGGGCTCGAGAACCGCGGCCGCATCTTCCCGGTAGTCTGCGAGCTTGGCGATGCGGAGCAGCGCCTGCACCGACGCCTCGTATGCCGGATCGATTCGGAGAATCTGGCCGTATACCGCAATGGCGCTCAGCTCATCGTCGAGCTCCCGCTCCATGATGTTGCCGAGCTGATGCGTGAGCTCCACGCGCTCGGACTCGTGTGCGGCCACGTCGGTTCGAGTTTGCAGCATCTCGACGAGCTCCGGCCACTGGCCTTGCCGCTCGTAGAGGGGGCTCAGCCCCTGAAGGGCGAGACGGTGCTCCGGGTCCGCGTCGACGACTGCGCGCAATGCGTCACAGGCCGTCTCGGGCCTGCCGAGTTGGGCTTCGTAGAGCTCGGCGAGCCGCATACCCACCTCGACGCGCACCTCCGCCTCTTCCTCGAGCTCCATCCGGCGTTCGAGCACGTCGGCCAGCCGTTCGGAGTCGTTGACCGAGGTGAAGAGCCGATCGAGCGCGACGTACGCCGTGAGGTCGTCCGGTTTCTCGCCCGTCGCCTGCTGGTAGTACGACACGGCTCGCTCCGGCTCGGAGAGCTGCTCTGCGCACAGCGCACCGAGCCGCCGGAGCAACTCTGCGCGCGCTTCAGGGTCGTGGGCGCGTTCGAGCTTTTGCTCATAAACCCCCGCAAGTCCATCCCAATCTCCCACCATGACTTGAAGACCTTCCAAGTCGTCGAGGGTTTCTTCCGCATCGGGATCGACTTCGAGAACCCGGCCGTACGTCTTGATGGCGGCCCGCGGGTCCCCGAGCTCGCTGTCCTGTGCCCGGGCAATGCTCGTCAGGAACGAGCCTCGAAGCGGCGGCTCGTCGGTCGCCGCGGCGGCCTGCTCGAAGGTCGCGATGTACGCCTCCCAGCAGCCGACCTCGCGAACCAGGCGGTCGACCTCGGAGCGCGTGGCCTCGTCCGCCGGCTCCGCGACCAGCGCCGCGCCCCAGGCGTCGAAAGCCTTCTCGGTGTCTCGGCCGCTCTCCTCGTGCACTCGGCCCACCTCGCGCCAGGTGTCGGCCCGCTCGAAAGGGTCGGTTGCCTGTCTCGCCTTGGCGTCGAGGACACCGACCAAGGCCTGCCAGTCTCCACTGTCGCGGTGGATTGGCTCGAGGATCTGAACCGCGCGTGGGCCGTGATCGTCATCGGCGACGAGGCGCGACACCGCTTGCAGCGCCTCGCCGTGGTTGTGCTGGTCGGCCAACACGTCCTCGAAGATATCGAGGGCTTGCGCCGGGTTCTGCAACTTGGTCTCCGTGAGCGAGCCGAGGCGCTGGCGGAGGGCCAGGACGATGCGCTTATCGCGCGCATTGTCGATCTGAAATTCGATGTGCGCACCGAGCTCGTCCCAGCGTTCGGCGCCTTCGAGAAGCTGGTCGAGCCGGCTCACGGCCTCCGCGTTGCCGGGGTCGATCTCGAGAACGCGCCCGTAGGTGACGATGCCAGCCGCCGGCATGTCCAACTGGTCCACTTCGATCCCCGCGATCTCGTGTAGGACGGCAACCCGCTCTTCGTCGGTACCGGCAAAGCTCTCCCGCTCGCGATCCAGCTCGAGAAGCGCCTCCCATCGAAGGCTCCTGGCGTACACCGAAGCCAGGGCGCTACCGGCCTCCTTATTGCTTGGATCGTACGTGAGCGCGCGCTGGTAGAAGTAGCCCGCGCGATCGAGGTCTTCCAAGCGCGCGTCGTACAGCTTCGCGGTGGTCAGAGCGAGGACGGCCGTATCTGCGTCGTCGACTTCAACCGCGCGAAGCGTCTTGTCGAAGATCGCAGCCAACCGGTCCCAACGCCCGAGCGAACGCGCGAGACGCGTCAGGGTCTCTTGGCTTTGTGGGTCGCGCAGGTCCTCCCCGAAGAGCCGGCCGTAGGTCTCGAGCGCCCCGTCGAGGTCTTCGAGGTGCGACTCCTGCACATCGCCAAGGTGGCGCAGCAACTCCAGCCGCTGACTCGGGTCGTCTTCACCATCGAGCCGAGCTTCGAGTATCTGGGTGACCTTGGGCCACTCCATCCTGCGCAAGTACAAGGGCTCCAGCAACTCGGCGGCTGCGCTCCGATACTCGGACTGTTCGACCAAGGTTTCCAACACGCGCACGGTCGGTTCGTGCTCCGGGTTCTGGCTGAGTGCCTCCCGGAATTGGTCGAGCGCACGCCACGGCTCGTTGAGCCGCCGCAGACAAAGGTCCCCCAGCTCGTAGCGAACCGCGGCCGGGTCCCCGATGCGCTGGTCGATCTCCCGTTCGTAAAGCGTCGCCAGCTCGTTCCATTGCCGGGTGCGCCGATAGAGGCGCTCCAGCCCCTCGTAAGCCAGTGGATGGTCGGACTCGCCCAGCGCCCGATCCAGTGCTTCGATCGCAGATTCCAGGTCGTCGAGCTCGGCTTGGTAAATGTGGGCCTGACGCACGAGTAGCGCGGCGCGCTCTTCACGGTCTTCGGAGAGCTCCCCTTTGCGCCGAAGCAGCTCGACCAACTCGCGCATGGCCCCTGCGTTCTCGACGAGGTCCAATAGTGCATCGAGCGCCGCGTGATGGTCTGGCTGTTCATCGAGTACGTTCTGGTACTGGGTCTTCGCCAGGTCTGCGTCCTCGAGCCGCTCCTGAGCCACGCTCGCGGCCCGCATGCGAACCTCGGTCCGCAAGTCGGCATCGAGGAGCTCGGGGGCGATTGCCGCCAAGGTCGCCACCTGCTCGGCAAACCGCCCGGTGGTTTCTGCGTAGCGTTCGTAGTTTCCGAGCACCCGTTCGAAGTCGTCTAGGTCGACGCCCTCGCGCAGCGCCTTTCCGGAAAACGCGAAGGCGGCGTCGATATCCTCGGTCCCGACCTCGCTGATCTCGGCGGCGCGCAGAAGCGACTGAGCTCGCTCGCTCGGATCGTCGCCGGCAGCGATGACCTCGAGCATTCGGACCTGGTCGGCGAATCGGCCTTGGCTCTCGTATTCGTCGAAGAGTCGGTTTGCCGCGGGCACGCGTAGAGGCGCATCCGAGCCCGTCGCCAGTTCCTCTAGTGCCGCCACCGTGGGACCATGCCCGGGCACCGTTCCGAGAAGCTCTCGATACACCTCGAAGGCGCGCTCGATCTCGCCGGTTCGGTTGCGCATCAGCTCAGCGGCTTGGAATCGGAACGCCACTCGCTGCTCCGAGTCTTCGGCATCCGCGGAACGGATCTCGGTGATTTCGAGGAGCTCGTGCCATCGCTCGGTCTGCCGATAGAGGCGCGTCAATGCGGCCAGGGTGGCCTCGTCCGAACCGAAGCGTGAAACGACGTCTCGGTACGCGGTGATCGCGTTCTCGATGCTTCCGAGCTTGTCCTCGAAAATCTCTCCCACGCGCCGGCAGAGCGTCAGCTGCTCTTGTTCGTCCTCCGCGAGCTGTGCTCGCCGCTCGATCACCTCGACCAAGGGTTCCCAGCGGCCCCGCTGCTCATAGAGACGCTCGAGAGACGACAGCGCGTCGGCATCGCTCGGCTCGAGCTCCAAACGCTGTTGATGGACCTCGATGGCGGCGTCGGGGTCGTGCAACGTGTTCTCGAGCAGATCGGCGAGCCTCACGAAAAGCTCGTCGCGCCGGGCTTCATCGTCTTCGAATTGAATCTGGCGTTGAAGGTCTTGTGCAAGAGCGCCGTGATCGTTCGCGGCGGCGTGCAGACGCTCGAGCGCGCGAGAGGCCTTGAGGACGATTTCGGGGTTGTCCCGCTCGAAGCGCACCAACTGCTGGTAGATCCGTTCCGCATGCGCGGGCTCCGGCTCGGACACGTCCCACAGCTCGGCAAGCTCCAAGAGCAGCTCGGTCTTGACGAAGTCGTCGCCTAGCGCAGCAAGGCCACCCTCGAGCAGCTCGGCGCGTTGTCGATGACGGCCGAGCTTCGAGGCCAGGCGTGCCAAATCCGATCGCGCGCTGCCGTCGGCAACGTCTTCGCGCACCGCCCGTGCGTACGCATCGAACGCAAGCTCGTCATCGTGGAGCTTGGCCTCGCTCAACTCGCCGATCCGGCTCAAGTGAGCCGCACGGGAGGCGGGGTCGGTCAGGTCCTCGAGCTGAACCTCCAAAACCTTCGCAAGCTCCCCCCACGCCCCCTGCGAATCGAAAATCGGCTGTAGGATCGAGGCGACGCGCTGCCGCTCTTCGCGGTTCTCCATGAGCCGCTCGAGACCTTCCTGCGCCCGCAGGTGCGTCGGGCTCGACTCCAACACGCGTTCGTAGTGGTCGGCCGCGTCTGGAACGCGGTCCAAGCGGGTCTCGTAGATGGTAGCCAGCTCGTAGGCCAGATCGACAACGTCCTGACCCGTGGCCTCGTCGAGGTCGCGCCGAAGAAGCTCGGTGAGCTCCGGCCAACGCTTGAGTCGACCATAGAGCCGCTGCAGCGCGCGCCGCGAGGGCGTGTGGGTCGGGTCGAGCTCGAGAGCCCGCTCGTAGCTCGAGATCGCGTGCTTGGGCTCGTCGAGGATCTCCTCGAACAGGAAACACAACTGCAAGAGCAGATCGAGCTTGGCGCCCGCATCAGTCGTCGCTTCGATGCGCCGCTGGTAGAGCGCCCGCAGGTCGTTCCAAGCCTCATGCTTGGTGTAAAGCTGCTTCAGCGCTGCGAACGCGACGCTGTCATTGGGCTCGAGCTCCGCGACACGCCGGTGAAGGCGCGCCGCGTCCTCCGGAGTCCCCAAGGCCACGTCGTACAGCTCGGCGGCTCGGCGGCACAGCGCGACCTCGACCTCGCCTTGCACGGTGCCCGCATCGATGACGAGCACCAGCCCCTTGGCCAATGCCTCGTACTGGCCGGCCGCTTCCGCCACGCCCCCCAGGCGGTCGAGCAGATCCAA
>QMMB01000238.1 GCA_003647035.1 Deltaproteobacteria bacterium
CGCGGAGACCGCCCCATCGATCGCGGGCGGCCCGACGAACCCCGATCACATAGTCGGGGCTTGGACCCAAGATCTCTCGCTTGGCATCGTGTCAGCAGCAAGCTTCGACGGCGGACTCACCTGGGACCGCGTCGTGATTCCAGGAATCTCCACATGCTCGAACGGCCCGCGACCCAACGCAATCGACGGCCGTCTCGCCTTCGCGGCCAATGGCGACCTGTATAGCGTGAGCACGTCCTACACCGATGTGTTCGGCCGCGACAACGTCGACATCAGCTACGAGTCTCCCTCTGCCATCGTCGTCCACAAGTCTCTCGACGGGGGCCGCACCTGGAGCCAACCCAACGTCGTCGTAGAGTACCCTGGGGGTGACACCCAACACCTGAGGGCGTCGATTACAGCCGACCGGGAAGCCCCATGCACCCTCTACGTCGGTTGGACGCAACTTTTCTGGAGAGGCCTTGGTGGCATCGTGTGGACGAGTCGAACAACGGATTGTGGCGGCACCTGGGACGAGCCCGTCACTCTGTACACGAACGGTCGTCCTGGCTACGCGGTTCAGCTCCTGGTATTGCCCGACAGCTCGCCCGTGGCCTTCTTTAGAACACGCCTAGAAGGGTCCCTTTATGCGCAGCGATCCCCGGACGGAGGCGAGAGTTGGCCTGGCGAGCCCACGCTGTTGGCGACCGAGTTCCGTCGCACCGTAGTGCCACCCGACACGGACCAGCTATTGCGCGCCGAACCCGATTTCTTCGACGTCGCGGTCGATCGACGCAGCGGCCGCTTGGTCGCCGTCTGGCAACAATGGCTCGAGGACGAGATTACCACCCGGTTTGGCTTTTCGTCGTCTGAGGACGGAGGCCTGACCTGGTCAACCCCCGTGCGAGTCGACCGCACTCCACCTAGCCCGAATGTTGCGTTGAACCAGGTGTTTTGGCCGTCGGTAGCGATATCGGACAACGGCACCATCGGCGTCACCTACTACAACTTTCAGGGTGACACTTTCGGCGACGGCCGCGCGGATACCGACGTGTGGTTCGTCCATTGCCGTCCCGATGCAAAGGACTGCACGGAGCCCGAGAGCTGGAGCGAAGCGGTGCGACTCACACCCGAATCATTTGATGTCCTTCGTGCGCCGTTCGCCTCCGGACCCACGGTCCACGGGCTGGACTTGGGCGACTATCGAGGGCTGACCTCGATCGGAAACGACTTCCTCGCGATGTTTTCCGTCACGACCGACGACGATCCAGCCAACGTCATCTTCGCCCGAATTCGAGCGCAATGACGAGCACTAGACACTTGTCGTCCACAGCAGGTCAAAACAAGGCCGTTACTGCCGACTCAGGCCCTGAGCGAGCTCGGAGACCAATTCGCGGACAGAACCCACCGCCGCCTCAGGACTCGTCGCGTCTTCGATAGCGCTGACGACGGCGCTCCCGACCACGACACCGTCTACGTGCGGGGCGACCGTCGCGACGTCGTCTTTGGTTTTCACGCCGAACCCGATCGCGACCGGACGGGCGAGCTCACGCTGCAACGTGCCGGCCCGCTCCGACGCACTGGCCAAATCGACTGCCTTGGAGCCGGTAACGCCGGTCATCGAGACGTAGTAGATGAAGGAAGTCGCAGCCTCCGCCGCCTGCGCGATGCGCTCAGGGTTGCTCGTCGGCGCGACGAGTGGAACGAAGTCGAGACCCCTTTCGACCGCGGGCCCTCTGAGCCCCGCGCTCTCCTCAGGTGGGAGATCGACGACGAGAAATCCGTCGGCGCCGCTGTCCGCCGCATCGTCGACGAGCTTCTGCTCTCCGTACGAAAGGATAGGATTGTAATAACCGAAAAGTAGAATCGGCACGTCCGTGCGGCCTCGGATCACGCGCACGGTGTCGAGCACTTTGGAGAGCGTGGTTCCGCCGCGCAGTGATCGCTCGGCTGCCCGCTGAATCGTAGGGCCGTCGGCTGTCGGATCGCTGAACGGGACACCAAGCTCGATCACATCGGCGCCTGCCTCGGCGGCGGCGACCACGAGCTCGGCGGTCGTATCCAGATCCGGGTCGCCCGCGCACAGGTAGATCACCAGCGCCGCGCGGTCTTCTTTTCGCGCGTTCTCGAACGCGTCAGCAATTCGGCCCACGAGCGTCAGCCCCTTTCCCCGAGCTTCTCGATCACCGTTTCGAGGTCTTTATCCCCGCGCCCCGACAGGCACACCAAGATGTCGGCGTCCGGCCCGAGCTCCGCGGCAATCGTTGGCAGGTAGGCGAACGCGTGACTGGTTTCGAGCGCTGGGATGATCCCCTCGGTGCGGCAGAGCTGCTGAAACGCGTCGAGGGCAGCGTCATCCGTCACCGACCCATAGGTCGCGCGACCGGTGTCTTTGAGCCAGGCATGCTCCGGCCCGACACCAGGGTAATCGAGGCCCGCACTGATCGAATGGGCTTCGACGATCTGCCCGTCGGGGCTCTGAAGCACATAGCTCTTTGCGCCATGCAAGACGCCCACGCTGCCCGCACACAGAGGCGCGGCATGGTGGCCGGTTTCGATCCCGTCGCCTGCGGCTTCCACACCGATCAAGCGAACCGACTCGTCGTCGATGAAGCCTGCGAAGATACCCATCGCGTTGGAGCCGCCGCCGACACAGGCGACGACTGCGTCGGGAAGCCTACCGGCTTGCTCGAGCATCTGCGCCCGCGCCTCCTGGCCAATGACCGCCTGGAAATCGCGCACGATGACCGGGTACGGATGTGGACCTGCCACCGACCCGACGCAGTAGTGCGTAGTCCGCACATTCGTAACCCAGTCGCGCAGCGCCTCGTTCATCGCGTCCTTCAACGTCGATGACCCCGAAGTGACCGAGTGCACCTGCGCACCCAGCAACTCCATCCGCCGCACGTTGGGCGCTTGGCGCCGAATGTCTTCCGCCCCCATGAACACCTCACAGGGGAGCCCCATCAGCGCGCACGCAGTCGCGGTCGCCACCCCGTGCTGGCCCGCTCCGGTCTCGGCGATGATCCGGGTCTTGCCCATCCGCTTGGCCAGCAAAATCTGCCCGAGCGTGTTGTTCACCTTGTGGGCGCCGGTGTGGCAGAGGTCCTCACGCTTGAGCCAGATCCGAGACCCGATCTCCGCGGACAGACGCGACGCAAAATAGGTGGGGGTCTCCCGGCCGGCGTACTGATGGAGGAGCGTGTCGAGCTCCGCCTGAAAGGCCGCATCCCGCTGAGATTCCTGGTAGGCCTGCGTCAGCTCGTCGAGCGCGGGCATCAAGGTCTCGGCGACATAGCGTCCGCCGTAAGGACCGTAGCGCCCGGAAGCCGGTTCGGGGGGTTGCATGAGGCGCAGAACGTAGCGCATAGGAGAGCCGCGCGCATGCATATGACTGACCCGACCAAGCCGGCCCTGCCACCGTTCAACCGACATGCCTTCGAGCGCATGATCCGCCTCACCGCCATTTTGGATCAATGGTTCCAGCCAACGATCGAAGGCGTCGACAACATCCCCGCGCAAGGAGGCGCCCTCCTGGTGACCAACCATGGCAACTTCGGCCTGGACCTTGCCGTGCTCATCGGACTCATCCACGAGAGGGCCGGCCGGGTGATTCGCTCGCTCGGCGACCGCGTCGTCTTCGCCACTCCGGTGGTTCGTGATCTCGCTCGCACCATGGGCGTCATCGAAGGGCAACCTGCGGCGACCGTAGCCCTCCTCCAAGACGATCAACTGGTTTTGGTCTATCCGGGCGGCGCCAAGGAAGCTCTGTCCTCCCCCGAAGACGCATACCGCCTGCAGTGGGAAGGCAGCCGTGGGTTCATCCGTACAGCCTTGCGCGCTCAGAAACCCATCATCCCGGTGGCCGGCATCGGCAACGAGGAACTCTACGTCCAGCTCGTCTCCAAGGACCGTGTCCGTGAGAGCCGAATCGGCCGCTTCGTCTCCGGCCTCCTCGGCGAAAAGTACGTGACCCCAATCTACATGGGCCTCGGCGTCATCCCCTTCCCGACCGAGCTTCACTACATCATCGGAGAACCCATTCACCTCCCCTACGGGCCGGAGGCGGCGGATGACGAGAAGATCGTCGCGGAACTGCACCGGCAGGTCACCGAGACCACCCAACAGTTGATCTACCAGGGGCTAGACGACCGCGAGAAGGCCGGCACTGACACTGTGGCTGATTCAGGCACTGCCACCCACTCCTCCTCGTGATACAGTCCGCCGTCGGCCTAGGCGTGCGGTACAAGCTCTACAGACGAACGTTCACGAAGCTCAGCGTGCTGTCTGGCGCGAGCCTCGTGCTGCTCCCGTCTTGCAGCGATGCACCCACCGTTCCGAGTGGCTCCGTCACCCTGACAACCGACGAACGTGAGCTCTTGGATCGCTTTGCAGAGGTCTACATACCGACCGAAGGCACTTCGCTCAAACCGCTGTCTGAGGTTCCTGTGGCGGACAACATCGAGCAGGCTTTTTCGCTCATGGACGCCGAGATGCTCGAGCAGGTCCGCATCGGCCTCAAGTTGTTCAACTACGGGTCGATCTTGATCGGCCTTCACTTCGCGCGCTTCGTCCATCTCTCGGTCGAACAGCGCCTCCACTACATCCGGCAGTGGGAACGAGGCATCGAAATCCAACGCGGAATCTCCACCCTCCTCAAGAAGCTCATGTGTTACGGATACTGGCAGGACATCGAGGCAGGCCGCGCTATCGGTTACCAGGGTCCGCTTTCGGAAGCTCAGGGCATTCGAAGCCTGGGCAATGCGCCGATGCCCCAAAGCCCCGCCGAGTAACCGCTATGGCAAACGAACTGAACGTTACGCAGCCAAGCCAAATCCCGGACGCAGGCCTGAACCTCGACGCTGACGTCGTGGTCATCGGTTCGGGGGCGGGGGGCGCCGTGACGGCCTACGAGCTGGCGCGAACGGGGGCGAAAGTCGTCGTCCTAGAGGCGGGGCCGCACATCCCGTCCAGTGCGTTTCAGGAACATGCGCCGACGGCGCTCGAAACCTTATATGAGGATCATGGCAATCAGGTGAACACGACCGGCGACCTGCCAATCCTTCAAGGCAGGTGTGTTGGAGGCTCGACCGTCGTCAACGGCGCAGTGTGCTTTCGCGCGCCGGATCAGGTGCTTCAGAGCTGGGTCGATGACCACGGCCTCGACAACCTCTCCCCCGAGTCACTCGAGCCTTACTTCGAACGCGTCGAGCGCAACCTGTCGATTCACCAGAACGAGCCGCACGAGGTGAACTACAACGGGCGTCTCCTGATCGAAGGGGCGGAGAAGGTCGGCATCCGAGCGGCTCCCATTTCTCGCAACATCAAGGATTGTGCGCTCACCGGCCACTGCATCTCCGGCTGCAAGACCGATCGCAAGCAATCGATGCTGGTAACCTACCTACCCTGGGCCAGCGAGCTCGGCGCGAAAATCCTGAGCGGCACGCGGGCGGAAAGCTTCGACGTCAGTGGTCGCCGCATCACAGCAGTCAACGCTGTGGCCACCGATCCGAATGGCAAAGCCAAGCCGGTTCGGATCGAGGCGGGACTGGTGGTCGTGGCTGCCGGCGCGGTGCAGACGCCGCTCCTGTTTCAGAAGAACAAGCTCGGCAACAGCAGCGGCGAAGTTGGCCGCAACTTCGCGTGCCATCCATCGCTCGCGGTCTTTGGTGAGCACGACAAGGACATCTACGCGTGGGTTGGCTCCACGCTGAGTGCGCAGGCGGGCGATTTCGGGAATCCCCTCAAAGGCGGGTACCTGTTGGAAGCCGGCATGGTCGGCCC
>QMMB01000239.1 GCA_003647035.1 Deltaproteobacteria bacterium
ACTTCGACCGTATCGTCGACCCGTTGGGCGGAGTACGTCGTCAATAGGTAGTCACCTGCTTGGTAGCCGTATCCTTCGCCGGAGTCTTCGTAGAGCGTGCCTTCAGCACGGCCTTGCGCATTCAAGGAGACTACGAGCGTCAGCGGCTCGAGGAGTGCTTCGGTCGTACTTTGAACCACACGGCCCAAGGGTACGATGGCCCCGCCTCGGATCTTGAGCACCGGAAGCTCGGGGGTTTGCGATGGGTCTTCGCCCACGATCGTGAATTCGCGCCAGATGCCCGACGGTGTTTGGAAGGCATGAGGGTCGCTCTCCGTCAGGATGGGCTCGACCAACACGTTGGCGCCGATCAAGAAGGCGTGGTCTTCTGCACGCAGCGATGCATCGGCAGGGTCGGCGAAGAAGACTGGGCGCCACACCGGCAAGCCATTGAGTGAAGATTCGCGAAACAGGGTGTAGATGTACGGCAGCATCCGGTAGCGCCGTTCGATTGCCGTACGCGCGATCGCCTCGACCTCCGGCCCGAATGACCAGGGCTCCTGCGGTGGCGATAGCTGTATCGTGTGGGTGCGGCTGAACGGAAAGAATGCGCCAACCCCGATCCAATGCGCGTAGAGTGAGTCGCTGGGCGCTCGGAAGAATCCACCGATGTCGGGGCCCGCGAAAGGCTGTCCGGACAGCCCCATGTTCAGCGTCATCGTCACCGACCAATAGAGATGGTCCCACGTGGCCGAATTGTCTCCGGTCCACATTGCGGCGTAGCGCTGCCCGCCCGGATAATTCGAACGCGAAAGCAAGAAGGGCCGACGCTCGGGGCGCGCCAACTTCATCCCCTCATGGGTCGCCTGCGACATCAACATGCCATAGGCGTTGTGGTAGCGCGCATGTGTACCCGGGGGCAGGTCGCCGCCACCGCGATGCAGCAGATCTACGGGGAACGGGACGCCGGGCGGCGTCACGATCGAGGGCTCGTTCAGATCGATCCAAATGCCATCGATTCCGTTGTCGAGGAATCCGGGGATGTAGCCAGCCCACCATGCCCGAGCGTCCGGACTGGTGTAGTCCGGCCAGACCGAGTCGCCTGGCCAACTTCCATTGATGAAGAGCTCGCCGTCTGGCTTACGGAGGAAATGGTCCCCCTCGAGACCCTCGTCGTAGACGAAGTAACCCGGCTCGAATTTCACGCCGGGATCGAGGATCCAGACCGACTTGAAACCATTGCTATGGAGGTAGCCGTTCAAGTCGCTCGGGTTCGGGAACGATTCTTCATCGAACGTGAAAATGCGAAAGCCATTCATGTAGTCGATATCGAGCCAAATCACGTCGCAGGGAATGGACCGCGCGCGAAACTCATCGGCGAGTTCGCGAACCCGCGTATCCGGGGTGTAGGACCAGCGGGCTTGTTGGTAGCCAAGCGCCCAAAGTGGCGGAAGCTCGATGGTGCCGGTGAGCTCGGCGAGCTTGTGGAGCACATCTTGGGGTGCTTGCCCCTCGATCACGATGAGCGGGAACGGCGCCTCGGCTGAGAATGCGATGCCGCTGCTTAGATCGATAGCCGTTCGGTAGGTGGTATCGGCAAGCACGCCATACGAGGACCCGTCCGCGCGTACGGCCAGCACCCATGGGTGCGCCTGGTAGAGATTGGGCATCAGGTCGTCGTATTCGAGGAGCGAGACACCCGGGGGGGGCGTCTGCCGATAGGGTTGCTCGCCCCAAGCGTCGGTCACCGCGCCATTGCGCAGCAGCGGACCTGCGATCTCGCCCGTGCCGTACAGGCTGGTGCCTTCTTCGATTGCGATTGTCGCCCGGTGCGTTGCGCCGCTCGTGGTGAAGGTCGGCTGCGGTTCCCAGTCTGCGGGGATGCCACCCCGCGCGGGCCGCGGCTCGACCAGCGCCATCGACTCTGGGATCGCGTCACACGTGACATCTGTCGGGGTGAACCGCGCTATCCCCTCGCCGATCAGGCCTTGGGCTTGCGGACAGGAGTCGGTTTGCTCCGTGCACGAGGGCGCGACCAGGACGAGGACGAGCAGCGCGGGAATGCGGCGCGGGGTTGGAATCATGGGCGGAGCATGCCTGAAACCGCCCGCTCGGCAGTAGTGCAAAGATTGCGCCTCCGGATGCGGCCAACCCTCTCGTTCATCAGATGGCGTCGTAGGGCCGCAGGTCTTCCCAGCTGCGTTCTTTCACGAGCCCGAGATCCACCGCGTCCTGTTCGAAGATGCCCCGCTCCCCTCATCGCTTCGCCGAGAGCTTCGCAAGCGAGAGAACGATCTGGCGGCGGAAGTGACGGAGCTGCTGGAAGCACACCCGGAAGTCCGCATGTTCGACCAGCACCTCAGGGGGTGACGATATTGAACGTCCCGTCCGGCTTGTCGAAGAGTCCGAAGAAGCCGATCAGGTCGAGACGGCTTCCTTCGACGGACAGCTCGTCGGAAAACAGCGTGTCCTTGAGGCCTGCCGTGCCGGTCAACATTCGCAGATAGAGATCGTGCGTGACCTTCAGTGTCACGTTGGCATCGGGGTCAGCCTCGCGCTCGTAATGGCGTAGGACCGAATTCTTCAACTCCAGCACGTGCGTCTCGTCGATGTCGGTGATGACTAGATTGACGACCATCTCCTTTCCCTCCGCCTTGGTGGCGTTCAACCGAGCGGCCATCGCGTCGAGGAACCGCACGAGCGGCGCGTGCTTGATCATGCCCATGGCAGACGCCAGGTTGATGCCCTTGTCCGGGCCGCCGTGACGCAGCTCGAAAGCGCCCGTGAGATAGACATCACGCCAAGGCCCGGACTCCGCTTGGTACCCGAGCTGGTCGTATGCCCGGGCGAGGAGGCTCCGCGCGTCTTGGTTGTCGGGGTCCGCGAATACGAGATGGTTTACGACCTGCGCGACCCAACGGTATTCGCCGCTGTCGTATGCGGCCTGTGCGTTCTGCAGCAAGTTTGCTGCGCCGCCCGCGAGCTTCACGTAACGCACCCCCGCTTGCACCGGCGGAAGAGGGTCGAGGTTCGCCGGGTTGCCATCGTACCAACCAAAATAGCGCTGATACACGGCCTTCGCGTTGTGTTTGATGGTTCCGTAGTAGCCGCGGTTGGGAAACGAAGTGCGCAAGGCTTCGGGTAACTCGAGCTCCTCGGCGATCTCGCGCGGGGTGTATCCGTTGAGCGCGAGGCGCAGGGTCTGGTCGTTGATGTACTTGTAGGTGTCGCGCTGCTTCTCGAGGAAATCGATGATGCGTTCGTTACCCCATATCGGCCAATGGTGGCTGCCGAAATAGACCTCCGCGTCTCCGAAGATCTGGATGACCTCGTCGATGTAGCCGCTCCACTTGAGGGCGTCCCGCACCTTTGCGCCGCGCAGGGTGTACAGGTTGTGCATGTTGTGTGACACGACCTCAGCGCCGCAGCACGTCTTGAGGTCTGGCAGGTAAAACGTCAGCTCCGCCGGAGCTTCGGAGCCCGGCGCATTTTGAAAAATGAACTTCACGCCATCGATGGTCAGCTCGGTCGTCGTCTTCGAGATCGTTTGGGTCGGCGCAAGTATCCCAATCGTGCCGATGGCTGGACCTTTGCCGAGACCGGAGCCGATGTGGCCCCGCTCTCCATGCGGAAGGCGGGGTCCAAACATGAACAGGGAGCGCCGTGACATCGCCACCCCAGCGACGATGTTCTCGCTGGTCGCTTCGTCGACGAAGCCTTCTGGCGCAATGATGGGCACCTGCCGTTGCTCCACTTCTTCGGGAGACACAATGCCAAGCACGCCGCCGAAGTGGTCGACGTGGCTATGGGTGAAGATGATTGCAGAGACAGGCTTGTCGCCGAGGTGCTCCCGGGCGAACGCAAGCGCCTTTGCAGATGTCTCGCCCGCGGTGAGCGGGTCGACGACGATCCATCCGCTCTCTCCCTCGATCAACGACATGTTGGCGAGGTCGTATCCGCGCAGCTGGTACACGCCCTTGGTGACCTCGAACAAGCCGTGAATGTTGTTTAACTTCGCCTGCCGCCAAAGGCTTGGGTTCGCGCTCGGAGGCGCATCGCCTTCGACGAAGGCATAAGAGGGCATGTCCCAGATCAGCGTCCCTTCGGGGCCAGCGACCTGCAGCTCTCGGTCGCTCGCGATCAATCCACGCTTCGCGTCCTCGAAATCTTGTCGGTCGCCGAGCGGCAGTCGCTCGCGGACGGCGGCGTTGAGCGCGGCCGTAGACCCAGAGGGCGAGGTATTGCCGGCCACGTCAGGCGGCAGGTCCGTGCCTACGTAGGTCGGCGCCGCGCTCTTCTTGGCGCACCCGGTCAAGGCCAACCCCAGCACCACCGTGACACAAATCGATCGCTGCATTGGTCCTGCCCTCCGCAAGGGTGGGACAGTAGGGGAACCTCGATCAAAAGGGAACCGCCTAAGGGTTCGGCTCCCGCACCACGTAGTGCCCGATGTCGTCGCCTCGGATTTCCCAACGGCTAGAGTCGCGCATTCGATTCGGACCAAACGAGTATACGAAGACGACGCGGCGCCCTGTCTTCTTGTCGCATCGGTCACGAATCCAATACGGGGAGTTCCAAGGGTCGAGGAAGAACTCCGCGCGCGCCTCGGGAAGCCCACGCTCAGCGAGGTCCACGAAGGACATGTCTGGGAGCGGCCGCGCGTAGTCCTTCTTTTGGACGAGTGTGTAGACGCGCTTGTGGATGCCGCACTTCGTAATCACCAGCTTACCCTTGGCCTCGCCGAGCGTTTCGAGGTCGTCGCCCAGCGCTTCACTTTCTATCTTGGCCAACTCAAGATTCGCAGGGTCCCCACTTTGACGATTCTGAGACCACCACGCCGTCGTGAAAGTGAGCACGGCCACTAACGCGATGAGGCCCACCGACCGTACGAGGGAGCTCCGGCCCCGCCCCTCGGAGAAGCGTGTCGCGTTTGCGATCGCAACGAACAGGAAGCCGAACCCCAGCGCGCACTCGACGACTTCTGCAGTGAACTTCCATGGATACCAGAAGTGGAGCCAGAACATCGCGAACATCGATGGTGTCAGCTCGATCGGTGGCGGCACCAATGCGATCCGGTCGAAGAAGCGGCGCAAGAACGGAATCAGGGCGAACAGTGGCAACAGGACCCCGTAGCCGAGGATGATGCCGCGAAAGGCGTTCATGCGAACGTCGGCGCTGGCCATGTTGTGGAGGTTGAGCTCCTGCTGGAAGTTCTCCGCTAGGAAGTAGTCCGGAGGCCGGTGGCCGAAGACGCGTTGCCCCCAAGAGATTTCTTCCATCGCCACGAACACGCAGAACAGCGAAAGCCCGACTAGAAACCAGGGGAGGGCGCCGCTCGTCCGGCGTTGGCGTGAAGCCGCGATCGCGAACACGCCGCCCGCGACGAAGAAGCTGTAGAACGAAGCCCATTCGAGGGCCTGGTCCTCTTGGACGCTTCGATAGTAGACGTTCGGGTACGCCGCCTCGAGCCAGGCGAACGCGCCGAGCAGGCCCAAGAGGATCAGGTTTGCAAGTAGAGCGAATCGTCCGGACACGTCACTAGTGGCTGGGTCGACTCAGCTTGCGTCCGTTTCGCGCCGCCGCAAGACGAAGTACGCCACCCCCCCCCCCGAGCAGCCGCCCCACCCCGCCCCCAACCTCGCCCCCCCCGGCGCGCCTCCGGCCAAGCCCCCCCCCCCACAACCGCCCCCCCCCCCGCCCCCCCCCAGGCACCCCCCGCACAGCCCC
>QMMB01000240.1 GCA_003647035.1 Deltaproteobacteria bacterium
AGCCGCGGACCTGGGCCCGGTGGTCGACCAGCACGAAGGAGTTCGAGTGCATGATGTCTTCGGCGCCGGCTGCCTTGCTGTCCTCGTCCCCGAGCCCCACCCGGGAGCCGTCGACCACCACGTGCCGAATCGCGTCCTCGTCGCCCGTTACGAAGCTCCAGTTGGTCTCATCGAGCTCGTTTTTGGTCATGTAGGCCTTGATGACCTCGGGGGTGTCGTTGCGGGGGTCGACGCTGACGGACACGAAATGGGCGCTCGGGACGTCCGAAAGCCGAGCCTGGAGCCCCTTCATATGAGCCGTTATTCGGGGGCAGGTGGAGCGGCAGTGCGTGAAGACGAAGGCCGAGACCCAGAGGTTGCCCTCCATCGACTCACGGGCGAACGCCTGCTGGTCCTGATCGACGAGCGAAAACTCGGGAAGCTGACCGAGCACCGGGACATCCGCGGCGCTCCGCTTGGAGCATCCCGTAACCAGCAGACCCAGTAGAGCCACCAGAGTCAGGAGCTGCAGAGCGAGGGCGTTAGAGCGCATCGATGATGAGGGCCGCGAACAGGGCGGTGAGATAGATGAGGGAGGCGAAGAAGAATTTCTTGGCCCAGACCTTCGAGTCCTCGGCCTTGAAGCCGCGGAGCGACATCCAAAAGAAATAACCGCCGAGGACAACCGCCGCGGTGAGGTAGATCGTACCGGCCAGCCCGTAGGGCACCAAAGCCAGCGAAACTGCCCAAAGCGCACCCGCGTAGACCGCCGCCTGCACCTTGGCCGCGCGGATGCCGTGAACCGACGGCAACACCTTGAGGCCCGCCCGCTCGTACTCCTCCTGCCGGAAAATCGAAATCGCGATGAAGTGAGGGATCTGCCAAAAAAACAGGATGCCGAACAAGACCAGTCCCGGGACATCGATGCTCCCGGTCACCGCGGTCCACCCCATGAGCGGCGGCAAAGCACCTGGAAGCGCGCCCACGAAGAGCGCCGCGGGAGTGTACTGCTTCATCGGGGTATAGATCGCGACGTAGCTGGCAATCGCGATGAAGCCGAGGAGCCCCGTGACAGGATTGACGGCCAGGGTGAGCGTCGGCACGGCGAAGAGCCCCATGAGAACGCCTAGCGTCAGCGCCCAGGAGGGCTCGAGCCGCCGATCGGGGAGCGGCCGCTTCGCGGTGCGCGCCATCAAGCGATCGCTGTCCCGCTCGAGGTAGCAATTGAGGGTGTTGGCGGCACCGACGACCATCCAGGTGGTGAGCAGCATGATCGCCATCGAGCCGAGATCGAGCGAGCCCGGCGCGAGCCACATGCCACCGGCAGCCGTCACGAGGACCATCATCGTGATCCGCGGCTTGGTGAGCGCGATCATGTCGCGCACGGTCAGCATCAAGGTGGCTGGGCGAGTCGCTACTGCGGTCATGGTGGTCCCTGGCTCGGAGCGGCGCGAACTGTGACGCTCCGGCCCGAAACGGTCAAGCTCCCCAAAGAGCGGGCCTGGCGTCAGGGGCTAACGGGTCAAGAACCGCGACCGAAGGCCACCACCAGCGCAATTACGCCGGCCACGGCGAGGACGACCCCCACCCCCAGCATGAGCCAGGGCGTGTTGGGTTTCTCGGGGCCCCGAAGTGGTTCGATATGCGGGGCCTCGTTCGGTAAAGGCACTGCCGGGATCGGAGTGGGAAGGCTGATCGGACCGCCCGTGCCGGCCTCGGCCTGCAGGACGCTATCGAGGGCCGCCGCAAACGCAGCAGCCGAGGCGTACCGCTCCTCGGGCTTCTTGGCCAACGCGGCCATGACCACGTCTTCGAGACCGGGCGGGAACGTAGCTTCGGGGCGGCGCTTGGCCAGCGGGATCGGCGTCGCATTGACGTGCAGCTGGATGTACTCGATCGGTTGCTTGGCATCGAAGGGCAGCTTTCCGGTCAACAGCTCATAAAGGATGACGCCCAGCGAGTAGATGTCCGAACGCGCGTCGAGGGTCTTGCCGTGCGCTTGCTCCGGGCTCATGAACTCCGGGGTGCCGAAGACCATGCCCTGCTGAGTGAGCACCATCGAGCCGGGCCTCATCTGACGCTCGGTGACTTTGGCGAGACCAAAGTCCAGCACCTTGGGGAAGTCCCGGATGCCACCCTGGGTGGTCACGAAGATGTTCTCCGGCTTGAGGTCGCGGTGAACGATGCCTGCCTGGTGCGCCTCTTCGAGCGCGCTGCACACTTGAATCATGATCCGCAGCGCTCGCTTCGGGTCCATCGCGCCATCGGCTCGAACGATTTGAGCAAGGTTCTGGCCGACCAAATGCTCCATCACGAAGTAGCAAGCGCCGTCATCGAGCTGCCCGTAGAGAAACACCCGCGCGGTGTTGGGATGCGAGAGCTGACTCATTGCGCGCGCCTCGCGACGGAAGCGGGACACCAAGTCGCTCCGCGAGAGGTAGCGTGAGTGAAGGATCTTGATCGCCACGTAGCGATTCATGTCGGGCTGCTCGGCCTTGTAGACCGAGCCCATGCCGCCCTTGCCGATCTTCTCGACGATGCGGAACTGACCGGCCACCTCTTGGTCGAGATAAGGATCGCTCACGGAACCACACTAGCACCCGAGATGGGACTGGGTGAGGAAAGTTGGGGTCGAGGTTAACCCTCGTCGACGATCGTGAAACGGAGGGCGTGCTTCTCGCCACCGCGCCGATAGTCGACCACCAGATTCGAAGCCGTTCGAAGGTCTTCCCACACCGCCGCTGCTTGCTCGGGTCGCTCGATGGGCTTGCCGTTGATGCGCGTCACGGTATCCCCGGGGCGAAGGTCGAGCGAGGCCATCGCCGGCTCTCCGGGAACCAAGCGCACGATGCGAAACCCGACGAAGGTGCCCTTGTGGAACGCGGGCTCGGTTTCGACGCCTTGCAGGAACCGGCCCAGGCCGCCGTCGAGCACCGGCAAAAGCTCTGCACGTGAGATGGTGCCGGTCGATACTCGCGGATAGGACTGCCCCAGACTGCTCTCCGGCTTCTGCTCCTCGGCGGGAGGCGCGCCCTCCATCGGCGCGTTTTGTTCCTCCCACTGATCGTTTCGCTTGGGCGGTTGGTCTACCGCTTCCCACTTCTCCTCGCCCGCGGAGCTCTCCCAGGTGGAGTCCCCCATCATGTCGTCTCGAAGCTTGCTCTTCTCGCACCCGATCACGCTGGCGATCATCAGGGCGGCCCACAACACACTCAGATAACGGCTCATACAGACTCTCCTCGGAGCGCCATGACCTCGGACCATATCGCCGCGGCCACTTCCTCGACCCCACAGTTCGCGTCGATGTGTCGAATGGTATCATCTGGGAAAAGTTCGTCGATTTTCACGTAGAACTTGGCCAGCTCGACCTGCATCGCGTCGACTTCGTATAGCTCGGGGCTGCCGGATCGAGTGTTTCGGCGGCTTGCCGCGACCTCGGGGTCGACGTCGAGAACGAAGGTCAGGTCGGGGCGCTTCGCATGCCGGTTGAGCTCGCGTACCCAGGCGGAAACCTCATCGCCACCTCCGCCGCTCACCGTCTGATAGGCGACGGAGGAGTAATCGTACCGGTCGCAGATCACCGTGACACCATCCACGACGTTCGGGATGATCTCCGCCTCCAGGTGATCGAGGCGGTCGGACGCGAACAGCGTGGCCATCGTGGCCCAACCTGGCGGACGGATCCCATGACGAGTGGACACCACCAGCCTCCCGGTGAGGACCTGACGGATCAGAACGCCGATCGGACCGTCGCTCGGTTCGCGCGTCGTGTGCGTTTGCAGTCCTTTGGCGACCAGGCGCTCCGCAAGCGTCGAGCACTGCGTCGTGGTGCCGGAGCCGTCAATGCCTTCGATCACGATGAAGTGACCGTCGGTCACGAGCCCTCCTTCGCGCCACCAAACTTGAAGGTCGCTCCGAACTGCCCATAAACCAGCGAGTCGGGGTGGCCTCCCCCGAAGACATCCCCGAGGATGCGACGCCGCTCCCCAGCAACGATGCCTTCTACCTCAATCCACACATTCCACTTCCGTGTCACGACGATTTCCAGTGAACCCCCGAGCCGGGCGCGCACTACGTTCTGCCGGGAGGTTGTCACAACAGCGCGACTGTTGCGACCGTCGAAGTCCCAGCGGTCACTATGGAAGTCGCCTGCGATCCAGAGCGAGAAGGCCCCTCGGGGCGGAAAGTGCAGGCTGAAGATCGCATCGAGCGAAATGAAGAAGTTGTTCGTGGGATGCCTCACGCCAGAGGGTTCTTCGCGTTGGGACGGTCCCACGCCGCCGCCTATCTGAAGATCCCCGCCCAGGGAGAAATTTCGGGACGCGCGCCAGCCAGCCTTCGTGCTGACCGCGAAATCGGTGAGCCGCCCGAAGCTGCCGACGTAGAGGCCGACGTCGAGGAACTTCGTGAGCCCAGCGCGCATGCCGAGCGACGCCAACCATGGCCAGCCAGTCGAAAAATCGAGGGTGGCGACACCGACGGGGTTCGGAGCGCCCGCATGTGTGACGGTATTGCGGAGCGGGTCGTTGCGCTCGGCTTCCTTGTCGCGCTTCGCCGGATCCATCGATACGGCAGCCGCGCCCAGGATCACCTGTATCAAACGGATACGCGGGGATTTCTGCAATCGGATTTGCTCGACGTGATTCCCATAGCCCTCGGCTCGGACCTCCAATTGATGGGTGCCTGCAGGCAGGTCTCCCTCCCAGGGGACAGGGCCGCGCGCCTCGCCGTCGATGAAGAGCTGCGCGCCCGATACGTTCGCTTCAATCCGAACGGGCACACCGAGGGCGTTGAGTTCGGCGTACACGTCGCAATTGCGACTGGGCCCCACCGAGCACGTGCGTCGGACCTCGCGGAACCCCGATGCGCGCACGACGACCGAGTGGGTTCCAAACTCGGCAGGCTCAATGGTGATCGGTGGATTGCCGTAGTCCTCGCCATCGATCGTCACGGTCGCTTCGGGAACATTGGCGCGCACCAAGATGCGCGCAATGTCGGTGCTCGCTGTCGTGAACCTAATCGAGACGACACGCTCACGTCCAGCGATGACGGTGACTGGCTGCTCCACGGCTTCGTAGCCGGTCGCCCGAGCCATGACACGGTGCTCGCCGGGCGTCAGCGCGCCTTTGGCCGCCGGGGCTACACCGATGTCGACCCCGTCGAGGCTAATGACCGCGCCGGGCACGTTGGCGATTACGCGCAGGCTGCCCAGCTCGGGAGCCACGCGAATCGTCGCGTCCACCGTGGCCCGCTCGTTGGCCTTGATGGTCACAATCCTCAGGAATGGTTGGTAGCCCTCGCCCGGGCTTCGGATCTCGACCTCGTGATCGCCCTCCGTCAAACCGTCGACGACTAGCGGAGTCCCCCCGCGCCGCTGTCCGTCGATATACACGGGCATCCCTGTCACGTCGGCCGTGATCAGGAGGGAGCCGGTGTTGACGGCTTGAGATTGCAGTGCGACCGGCACGGTCACAACTTGACCGGCAACCAGGTCGACCCATTTCGAGAAGGTCACGAACCCGCGCTTGCCGACCTGCAACAAGTGCCGGCCCGGAGCGAGTGTCTTGCGCACCGGCACGTTGCCAGACGGCTCACCATCGATGCGAATGGCCGCGCCCGAGGTCGCAGCATCGCTTGCGGTAACTACGAGGACAGCGGGAGCGGCGTCTTGCGCGAGGGCCGTTCGAGATCCGGAAGAGACGAGAAGCAAACCGAGAGCG
>QMMB01000241.1 GCA_003647035.1 Deltaproteobacteria bacterium
CTGACCGCGTA
This sequence comes from Deltaproteobacteria bacterium, assembly GCA_003647035.1. Classification (GTDB taxonomy): domain Bacteria; phylum Myxococcota_A; class Polyangia; order Polyangiales; family Houyiibacteriaceae; genus SG8-38. Next base: position 12 of record QMMB01000241.1, read on the forward strand.
CGACGCCATCATCGTGCAGGGCGGCCTCGAGGCGGGGCGGTCCGTGCTGTTCCACGCCGTCGCGAGCGGAGTGGGCCCGGCCGGCCTTCAGCTGGCGCCGGTGATCGGTGCGACTTCGATCGGCACATCCCGCACTGCCGACCAGCTTCCGCGATGCGCCGACATCGGCTTGAACCACGCCGTGCTAGTCGAGGATGGCGACTTCTCCGAGGGTGTCCTCGAGGCAGCTCCGAACGGCGTCGACGTCATCCTCGACACCATCGGCGCGGCGTACCTCGCGCAAAACGTCAAAGTCATCGGCAAGAAGGGCCGTATCATCGTGATTGGATTGATGGGAGGCGTGAAGGGCGAACTAGCCCTAGGCACACTACTCGCGAAAAGAGCCTCCATCCACGGCTCGGTCTTGCGCAGCCGCTCCCCAGAAGAGAAAGCCGAGCTGACCAAGTCATTCACCGACCAGATGCTGGGCCGCTTCGCGACTAAGGACCTGAACCCCATCATCGACGATATCCTGCCAATGACGGAGATTCAGGCGGCCCATCAACGAATGGAAGCCAATGAAACCTTCGGCAAACTGGTCCTACGCTGGTAGCCTCTCGTCTTTAGAGTTTGAGGGCGCGCTTTACGTAGTTGGGTAGGGCGAAGACCGCTTGGTGGAGGTCTTCGTTGTAGGCTTTGGAACCTTCTACGATGGATGCTTGGCGTTCCGGAATCGGCCGCAGGGGTTCGCCGGTGTTGGAGCACCACGTCCAGCTCCAGGTTCCGGCGCCGTAGAGCGGGACGGGGCCGAGGTAAGGGTGAACCTCGGAGAACAGTGCACGGAGTTTGTGTTGGATGTCGACGAACATGTCCATCATCAGGAGCGGCGACTCACTTTGCAGTGCCATGACGCCGTCGGGGTTGAGCATGCGTTTGCAATCTGCGTAGAAGCTTTCGTCGAAAAGCACCGCACCTGGACCGACTGGGTCGGTTCCGTCGAGCAGGATGACGTCGTACGAAGCGTCGGTGCTTTTCTTCACGTAGTCGATCGCGTCGATGAAACGAACGTCGAGGCGTGGGTCGTCCCAGGCGGTTCCGATGCCGGGCAGGTGCTGCTTCGATGCCTCGACGACCATTTCGTCGATCTCGATCATCACGCATTCCTTCACGTCCGGATGCCGAAGCACCTCGCGGACGGTACCGCCGTCGCCACCACCAATGACCAACACCCGCTCGATGCTTGGCGCGGTCGTCAAGGCGGGGTGCGTGAGCATCTCATGATAGAGAAACTCGTCGTACTCGCTCGTCATGAAGACGTTGTCGATAATCAGGACCCGCCCGAAACCGACCGTGTCTATCACTTCGATTTTTTGGTATGGGCTCTGCGCCGAGAACAGCGTCTCCTTCGAGAGGAGCCCGAGCCGCGTGTGGTCGTGAAATGTCTCGTCGTACCAAAGTCCCATCGGTACCCCGCTAGAGGATCAGCTGAAATTGTTCGTCGTGTCCGTCGTGTCCGTCTTGCCCGGCATCGAGCTCGAGGGGCTGTTGCTGTCGAGCCAACAATAGCTCGGTGCCCCGGTGTCCGAGGGCCGCCTCGGCCGAACTCCTTGCAAGCTGCGCAGAGTTGTTGGTCTCGGAAAGGTGCATCAGGACGACCCGCCGCGGGGCATGCGCAAGCCCAGCCAACAAGTCGCCGGCCTCGCCGTTCGACAGGTGACCAAGCGACCCAGCCACGCGTTGCTTCAGCGCTTCGGGGTAGGGCCCCGTCGCGAGCATGTCTGGATCGTGGTTGCTCTCGAGCAAGACGGTTTCGCAGTCATCGAGGAAACGTTCGAGCCCCTTGGGAACATGCCCGAGGTCCGTCACGAGCCCCACTTTGGTCGCCGTTGTTTCAAAAACAAGCGCGACCTGTGGCGCGTCGTGCGGCAGCGAGCGTGAGTGGATCGTGATGTCGCCGAGCCGAAAAGCGCGGCCCACGGTGAAGGGCTGCGCTTGCGCCGTCGGCCGCAAGCGGATCGACGGCATCGCTGCCTCGCTGGCGCGGATCGGACAGCCGAAGCGTGTTGCGTAAGTAGACGCGTGCGCCGCGTGGTCGGTGTGGCTGTGCGTCACGATCACCGCTTCGATGTTGTTCGGGGCCTCTCGACCAAGTGCGGTGAAGCGCTGAACGAGCTTGCGGTGCGAGAGCCCGGCATCGACCAACACGCTCGTCGTCCTGGACTCCAAAAGAAGCGCATTCCCATCGCTCCCGCTCCCCAGAATCGTCACCCGCACGAGAAACCTAGAGCACAGGCGCGATCGCTTGGCAAGACTCTTAGCTTGCCACCGCGGGTTTTAGGCGCGAGAGTTCGGCCGTGGACGACACGGAATTGGAATACGACAGTGTTCTCCTGGTGTCCTTTGGGGCGCCAGAACAACGCGCGGACGTCATGCCGTTCCTCGAGAACGTGGTCCGAGGTAAGAGCGTTCCCCCAGACCGCATCAAAGAAGTCGCCGAACGGTACAATCACTTCGAGGGCAAGAGTCCGCTCAACGACGAAAACCGCGCACTGATCGCGGCGCTCGAAGAAGAGCTTCGCAGCCACGACATCGATCTCCCCGTCTATTGGGGCAACCGCAATTGGAACCCGTTCATCTTGGACGCGCTTCGCCAGATGCAGGACGATGGCAAGACGCGCTCCCTCGGGTTCTTCACGTCGGCGTACAGCAGCTACAGCGGGTGTCGACAGTATTTGGAGAACATCGAGAAAGCGCGTGAAGACCTCGGCGAAGGCGCGCCTGTCGTGGACAAGTTGCGCGCGTTCTACAATCACCCGGGCTTCATCGAAGCCAACGTCGACCGTCTGCTTACAGCGCTCGAGACGCTGCCCAAGGACCGTCGCGACTGCGCTCGCGTGGCGTTTACCGGACACAGCATTCCGATCGCGATGGCCGAGACATCCGACTACACAGAGCAACTCGAAGAGACCGCCCGCTTGATCGCAGAGGGCGCCCGTCATGAGCGTTGGCAGTTGGCCTATCAGAGCCGCACTGGGGCGCCTCATGTTCCTTGGCTGGGTCCGGATATCCTCGAGCACCTCGACGCGCTGGCCCAGATCAACGTGAAGGACGTGGTGATCGCCCCGATTGGTTTCTTGTCGGACAACATGGAGGTCATTTGGGACCTCGATCGCGAGGCACGGGACTACGCGAGCGAGCTCGGGGTCACACTGACCCGGGCGCCTACGGTGGGGACGCATCCGGCGTTCGTGTCGATGATTCGTGAGCTGATCGAGGAGCGCCTTGGCAAGGTCACGGCGCGCCAAGCGTTGGGCAAACACGGCCCCTATCGCGACGAGTGTCCGCCCGACTGCTGTCAATACCAGCCGCGCGTGTCACGGCCGCCCGATCCGGGTTGAGCGTCCTCCGCGCATCCAGTCTATTCCGGGTCTTTGAACGAAGGGGCTCGCTTCATCATGTTCGCCTGCACCGCCTCGGTTTGATTCGGGCTTCCGAGCAGGGCGACCTGTAGTGCGGTTTCGAGCTTGAGCGCGCCGGCCCGTGGCAGACCGGGCGCATCCCGGAAGAGCGCCTTGCCAGCGCGGATTGCGTGGGGCGACTTCGCGGCGATCAGCTGGGCGGTGTCGAGCGCGTCCGCGAGCGGATCTTCCGACACTTTGGTAGCGAGCCCCAGCTCGACCGCTTCGAGGCCAGACACGATGCGCCCAGTGAAGGTCAGCTCCTTTGCGACGTCGAGGGGCACGAGCCCGAGCAACGTTTGTGTGATGCTCATGTCAGGGATCAACCCCCACTTGATCTCCATGACCGAGAATTGAGCGTCCGCGGTGACGTAGCGGAGGTCCGCGCCCAACGCGATCTGTAGCCCACCGCCGAAGGCGAAACCGTGAACTGCGGCGATGACCGGAACTTTCACCTCTTGCCAGACCCACGCAGCACGCTGGGCCATGTTGGCCGGGCTATCCTCGCCGCGCGCGAGTAGCTTTTTCATCAAGTCGGGAGAGCCCATGAACGACGCGAAATCGAGCCCTGCGCAGAAGGCCTTCCCTTCGCCGTGCAGCACGACCGCTCGGATGCTGTTGTCTGCGATGATCCGATCGCCCGTGTCGATGAGGCCATCGAACATATCTGCGTCGAGCGCGTTGCGTTTTTCGGGGCGCGACATGCGAACCGTCGCGACGGCGTTGTCGATGGTGAGCTGGACTCGGTTGGACATGCGGACTCCCTAGGTGAAGACGACAGTCTTGTTGTCGTAGACGAGGATTCGATCGTCAAGGTGCCAGCGCACGGCGCGGGCCAACACGAGCTTTTCGAGGTCTCGCCCTTTTCGCACGAGGTCTTGCACCGAGTCACGGTGTGAGCAGCGCACGACGTCTTGCTCGATGATCGGCCCCTCATCGAGCTCGGCCGTCGCATAGTGAGCGGTGGCGCCGATGAGCTTGACGCCTCTTTCGAATGCCCGCTGATAGGGCTTGCTCCCCATGAACGCTGGCAAGAACGAATGATGGATGTTGATGACCTGGCCCTCGAAGCTCTTCAGGAACTCGTCGGAGAGGATCTGCATGTATCGGGCGAGTACGACCAGGTCGACATTCGCCGCTCTCAACAGCTCGAGGGCGTCGTCCTCTTGGGCGCGCTTTGTCTCTTTGGCGATCGGCAAGTGATGGAACGGGACCCCGAACTGATCTGCGACCGGCTGGAGGTCCGGGTGGTTGCTGATGATGATCGCGATGTCGGTAGAAAGCTCACCGGCGCGTTGTCGAAGAAGCAAATCGTACAAGCAATGGTCGTACTTCGAAACGAAGATTGCGGTCTTCGGGCGATGGAGCCCGTCCGCCATGCGCCAACTCATCGAGAAACGAGCGGCAACCTCAGAGATCGCCGTCTCGAGGCTCGTCCGGTCCGTGTGCAGCTCGGAGAGGTCGAACTTGATTCGTTGAAAGAACTGCCCAGCCACCGGGTCGGTATGCTGGTCGGCGTCGAGTATGTTGGCGCCGTGCCCGTAGAGCAGTTGCGCGAGCGCAGCGACGAGGCCCTTGCGATCGGGGCAGCAGACAAGCAGGGTTGCGGTTTGTTCCACAACTCAGTGTTTAGCTGTTGAGGGGCCGATCGGCCAGCAGCGGGTCCCCTACCTGCTCAGGCGCTCCATCGCGTCGCCGAAGATGTAGACGAGCTGCAGGACGCCGGCGGCGGCGCCCAGAACGGCCCCCGCGGCGATGAGCTTCCACTCGTCCTGTTGGAACGCGGGCCTCAAGACCCCCTCGTAGCTTTCGCGGTCGAGCGCTTTCATCCGCCGTTCGAGCTCTCCTTGAAGGTCCACCGACTCACCCGCGAACGTGTGAAAGAAGCCACCAGGCTTCGGCCATTCGGTTTGGATTCGCTCGAGCAGCTCGGCCCGCAGGGCGGCGCGCTTCTCCTCTGGTACGATCAGCTTGGCCATCGGATGAGCCTCATACTTCGCAATCAGAGCGCTGATGCGATGCTCGACGATCTCGTTCATCCGCGCGGCCCCGTCGCCATCCATGACCGTGGCTACGATGTTAGCGGCGTTGAGCACGCGCGTGGCGACCGTCCTGCCCTACGCTTCGGCCACCTCGTGCTGACGGTTGTGAAACAAGCCTTGCACCGTCATGGGCCCGATCTTCAGCGGCTCGCGCGGGAAGAACACCAGCTTGAGTGCGATCCAGTTCGTCAGATATCCGA
>QMMB01000242.1 GCA_003647035.1 Deltaproteobacteria bacterium
CCGAGAGTCCAAACCGAAGAGACCCAGGCTGCGCCTGGGGATGCTGTATGTGCTTGCTGCTATTGTCGCGGGGTCGCTGCTGCTACAGATGTGGGAGACGAAGCAGACGGTTGCGCCGATTCCGTACAGTGAGTTCGAGAGACTGCTTGAAGACGGAAAGGTCAAGGAGGTCGTCGTGACCGACGACGCCTTGCGAGGTGAGCTGACCGAATCCATCGATGGAAAGACGCGCTTCGTGACCAATCGGGTCGATCCCGAGCTGGCACAAAGCCTCGAAGGGCACGGGGTGGAGTATTCGAAGGAGCAGCAAAGCGCGCTCGTGCGAGGTCTCCTGTCTTGGGTGTTCCCTCTGCTTCTCTTGTTGGGGTTCTGGATTTTCATGAGCCGCCGGATGGCGGGGATGGGCGGCCCCGGCGCCGGACTGATGTCAGTCGGCAAGAGCAAGGCGAAGGTCTACATGGAGACCGATACCCGAGTGACCTTCTCGGATGTCGCAGGCGCCGATGAAGCCAAGCAAGAGCTCCAGGAGGTCGTCGCCTTTCTCAAAGACCCGGAGTCCTATGGCCGGCTCGGCGCACGTATGCCCAGAGGGATCTTGCTGATCGGCGCACCCGGCACCGGCAAAACGCTCTTGGCCCGCGCCGTAGCCGGGGAGTCCAAAGTCCCTTTCTTTTCGATCAGCGGGTCGGAGTTCGTGGAGATGTTCGTGGGCGTTGGCGCGGCACGCGTTCGCGATCTATTCGACCAGGCCCGTCAACGAGCACCCTCGATCATCTTCATCGATGAGCTCGATGCCCTCGGCCGGGCGAGAAATGCGCAGCCTTTCGGCGGAGGAGGCATGGACGAGAAGGAGCAAACCCTCAATCAGTTGCTCGTCGAGCTCGACGGCTTCGATTCGTCGCCGGGCATCGTGCTCCTTGCAGCCACGAACCGCCCCGAGATCTTGGATCCCGCCCTGCTACGTGCGGGCCGCTTCGATCGCCAGGTGCTCGTCGCTAGGCCGGACCGCACGGGCAGAACCGCGATTCTCAAGGTGCATTCCAAGAACGTGGCGCTAGCGACGGAGCTGGATCTAGAAGCAGTGGCCGCGCTCACGCCTGGATTCACCGGTGCCGACCTCGCGAATCTGGTCAACGAAGCCGCGATCGTGGCAACGCGAAGAGACGCCGAATCCGTCACGTTGGAGGATTTCACGGCTGCCATCGAGCGCATCGTGGCCGGTCTCGAGAAAAAGAACCGCCTCCTCAATCCACGTGAGCGAGAAGTCGTCGCGTACCACGAAATGGGCCACGCTTTGACGGCGCTCGTGTGCACGCAATGCGACCGGGTGCACAAGGTGTCGATCATTCCACGAGGAATCGGTGCGCTGGGATACACGATGCAGCGGCCAACTGAAGACCGCTTCCTGATGACGCGCGAGGAGCTCCAGGAGAAGATGGCAGTTCTGTTGGGGGGCCGCGCTGCCGAACAGTTGATATTTGATCACTTGTCCACGGGTGCGTGGTACGACCTAGCCAAGGCAACCGACATCGCGCGAAGCATGGTCACTCGCTATGGAATGGTGCCCGAGCTCGGTCATGTGTCCTACGAGAGCGAGCCCTCGACTTTCTTGGGGGGGCCCACCTCTCCGATTCGATCCCGAAACTATAGCGACGACACCGCGCGAGAGATCGACACGGCGGTCCGAGCCATCGTTCAGAGCGCCTTCGACAAAGCCCTCGCCATCCTGACAGAGGAGCGCGACACCCTCGAAAAGGGCGCAAAGCAATTGCTGGACAAAGAAACCCTCGACGAAGCGGACCTGCAGGCTCTGTACGACGAGATTGAACCGAAGGGCGCGAGCTAGCGACACACCGCCGGCACCTCGGTGCGGTCAATGAGGATCAAGTCGTCCCGAGCGCGGCTGAAGGTCATCTCGCCCAGCATCCCGCCAGCGTCGTCGACCAACTTGAAGCGACCGCGTGGCGGATCTTCTTCCACCTCGACTCGAAGGGTGTCGTTGGGGTCGGTGGACATACCGATGTTTTACCGCATTCGGCTGCGTATCAACACTGATGAGGTCGCGCGACCTGTTGTTTTTGTCGTGTTTTCGACGCGATGGCTACGTCGATTTGGGGAGCCTGTGATTGGGATCGAAGAGAGTGACCTTGTAGCGATCGGCTTCATGCGAAGATGTCGCCGCAATCGCTGTGCCGCCGGCGTGGCCTCATACACCGTGGCAGGCCACTACAATGTTCGTCACGTTTGCGCCTGGGATTACGCCGGCGCCGTGGTTATCGTCCCCGCCAGAGATAATGCAGCTGAAACCCCCGTCGTAGCCCGATGCTTCCACGCTGTAAGAGGCGCCGTCGGGCAATCCAGTTGGGAACGTGAAGGAGCCGTCTTCTGCGATCGTGATGTCATCGCCTCCGTTGTTCGTCAGCGTGAAGGTGCCGAGGGTGCCCATCACGGTTCCGCCGACCGTGTAGAGGCCTCCTCCCGTCACCGCGTAGTCGCCATATCTTGCGATGAAGATGTCCTCGCTCGAAGCCCTGTTGGGAAGCAGGGCGTGGGTGACTCCGGTGGCGTAGATGTTGTTGAACGGATCAATGGCCAGTGCAAAGCTCCAATCTTCAAGCTCCCGACCGTCCTGCAGGCTCCATTGGTACAGACCACCAGTGCTGTATTTCGCTATGAAGTAGTCCGTGGTGCCCTGGCTCACATTGCCGCTGAGGGTTCCAGCCGTATAGCCAGAAACGTGAACGCTTCCTTCGGAATCCAAGGCGATTCCGTAGCTCCAATCTTCTGCGCCTGTGCCGAGTTGCGCAGCCCATTGAAAGGCGCCGTCGGTATCGAGCTTCGCGACGAAGGCATCCGTTTCCCCATTGGCCGCACTACCCAGGACCCCATCGGTGTCGCCCGTCAAATACACATTGCCGCTCGAGTCGACCGCGATGGCCTTGCCAATGTCAAACGACGCAGTCCCTAGCTGCTGCGTCCATTGGCGTACGCCGTTCGTGTTGTACTTAGTAACGATGATGTCGGTTTGGCCAAGATGGGTGTTCCCATCGAGGCCAGCGCCGGAGTACCCCACGACATAGGCGTTACTGCCAGGATCGACGGCGATGCCGTAACCATACTCGAAGTTGTTCGTGCCGGGCTGTGCGGTCCACTGATGCACGCCATCTGCGTCATACTTGGAAATGAAGATGTCGCGTCCACCGTGCTGCGTATTGCCCTCGAGAGCACCTTCGGTCATCCCGGTGAGATATACGTCACCGGCTGTATCCACTGCGACGTCCCAGCCCAAGTCTGAAAAGGCGGTGCCATTGACCACCGTCCATTGGTGAACGCCGTCGGTGTCGTACTTCGTGATGAAGAAGTCGTTCAGCCCGCTGTTTGGCTGGCCGTTGAGGTCGCCGGTCGTCGACCCGACTACATAGAGAACGTTGCGAGCGTCATCGATTGCGATGCCGCGGGCTACTTCTCCGCTGTTACCAGCATCGCCGGTGCCGACCACTTGAGTGGTCCACTGACGATCACCATCGCTGTTGTATTTCGCGATGAAGATGTCGTTGTATCCACTGCTTGGGTTCCCGTCCAAAGATCCCCGGGTGTATCCTGTGATGTAAACGTTCGCGCTGGAATCTACGGCGATGTCGTTGGCCCGCTCGAACGACGTGGTGCCGGTTTCTACGATCCACTCGAGCGCTGGCGCTGTTTCCGCAACGGCTGGATGGCTGACGATGAATACCGTACTCGAGTCGCTGTCGACTCGGCCATCGTTGACGACCAACTCCACGATGAAGGTCCCGTTGAGATCGGTGGTGAACGTTGGATCGACAGTCGCCGCGCCGAGTAGTGCGGCGTTGCTTCCAAAGGGGCGCTCTACCATGGTCCAGCGGTAGACAAGGTCATCACCGTCGTCATCGTAACTACCAGAACCGTCAAGCGTGACAGTCGAGTCGGTGGCGACGTGCTGGGTAGCCCCCGCATCGGCTACTGGCTTCTGGTTGCTGGTAGCAGCGATGGAGACCGTGTCTGTATCGGCGTAGGCGCCATCATCGACCTCCAACTGAACGACATAGGCACCGTCGACATCCGGTGTGAATTCCGGACTCGCTGTCGCCGCGTCAGTCAGTGCAGCATTGCTACCCGAGGGGATTGATACAAAGACCCAGGCGTAACTCAAGGCATCCCCATCCGCGTCGGAGCTGCCGGAGCCATCGAGAGTCACAGGGACGTCGGTCAACACATCCTGATCGACTCCAGCATCTGCAATCGGAATGGCATTGCCGGTGCCGGCCGTAATGGTCACCGTATCCGCGCTGCTGGACACCGTACCGTCATGGACGATCAATTGAACGACATAGGCACCATCGACATCCGCGGTGAATGTGGGGGCGAGCGCGGATGCGTCCGACAGTGCGGCACGACTGCCGGGGGGCCTAACTACGAGACTCCAGTCATAACTCAAGGCATCCCCATCCGCGTCGGAGCTGCCGGAGCCGTCAAGAGTGACCGAGCTCGCGGTCACGACACTTTGATCCAAGCCGGCATCCGCCACCGGGATGTGGCCGCCATTCGGGATACTCCCGCCCGATTGAATGATCGCTTCATTGAGACGCGCCTGCGCCTCTTCAGGACTGGGCAATTCGATGCCCACCAGCGCATTCTCGATATCGGTTTCAAATGTAGGGCTCGAGAAGTCGGTGTCGGTGGGCAACAAGGCAGCGAGGCCGGCGTCGATGACGATCACGCCGTTGTTCGGCAGCCCATCTGAATCGAGCGCTTGCAAGAGCCTGGCGAGATTGATGGCCGCCGCGGTGTCCGACGGAAAGAACGAATAGGGGGTGATCGGCGCCTCTTGAACGGCCACGGTTCCGAGGACGAGCGAACCGAGAGAGAACGTAACGTCATCACCCGTACTACAGACATAGTCGCCATTGCCATCGGTGACACCGGAGCCTCCGGACGAACAGCTGTACTGAAGGCCCTGGACGGGATCGTCGATGAACTGACCCGTCGTGGTCGGAGGCTCGTTCGGCACGCCGTCGGTCGAGCCACAGGACGCGACGACGAGCGAGGAGACGACCAGAGGAAGAAGGTAGACCGCAAATGCGGGTCCCGAAGCGAATTTCCACGTTCTGCAGCCTGCCATGACAACCTTCTTTCGAATCGCTCATCGCGGCGCGTCACCACGAATGGAGCACCCGTTGGGGATGCAACTTACGTTCCGGGTTGTTTTGGGCGTCTTTGCGTACATCGGAGGTGATCGACGCGCGCAGGGCCTGCGTATGTTCGACGTGTTGTGCAAGGGTTGCGCGTTAGTGCGCGCCCGTGGCACGCGCCGAAGACGTGCGTTCGCTCTGCGCCGGTATCAAGTTTGGTGAGGCCGCGCGACCGGTTCTTTTTGCTGTGTTTTCGGTAATTTCGGCTAGCTCTCTGATCGCTGAAGGGCGGTGCCGACTGCTGTGGTGATTAGGCCGGGGAGAATGATCGCGTTGATGATCAGGAACATCGGGTCGCGGGAGAGGTAGTAGAGGTAGAAGATGAAGAGTACGAGGCGGGTGCGGGCCATCATCGTGAAGGGTGAGTATTTGGGCCAGTCGCCCTGCCGGTAGATCATGAATAGCAAGAAGCTCAGGACGCCCATCATCGCGCCGAGGAGCCGAGGCAGGATCACGCCGTAGTC
>QMMB01000243.1 GCA_003647035.1 Deltaproteobacteria bacterium
ATTTGAGGGCAGGCGACTCTAACCCAGGACTACCCAAACGCAAATCAAAGGACTTCGGAAAACCGATGCAGCATGCCGCCCGAAGGCAGACCGATAGCCGCCGCGTAAACGCAGATCCAGCTCAGGGTTCTGGGCTGCGGTTCACTGTGACCGGAACCACTTTGTGAACGGTCACTTGCAGTGGTGCTGCGTCGGCAGGCGGGCGCGCTGCTTTGGAGAGATCGTCCAAGAGCTCGGTAAGCTGCTGCCGCAGACCGAGCAGCTCGGCGCGCAATGCAACTTCGCGTTGCGCGCGGGGCTCGGGAGGACTGCTCACCTGATGACGTCCCAAGTGACGGATGCGCTTGCGTGCGCCTGGAATTGTGTAGCCCTCGTCGTGGAGGAGCTGGCGAATGAGCATCGCGAGCTCGACATCCCTGCGGCTGTACTGACGATGGGCGCCGCGCGTTTTTTTGGGACGCAGCGCGGGGAACTCGGTTTCCCAATAGCGGAGGGCGTGTGGTTTGACGCCGACGATGTCCGCGACCTCGCCAATCTTGAAGAATAGCTTGTCTGGTAGTTGGGTGCGCCGTGTCATGGTTCGAGCTTAGAACCCTTCTGCTGAACCGGTGCCGTCCTCGTCGGAGCGGTGCGGATTGAGCACTGTTTTGAGTACTTGGCTGGGCTTGAACGTCAGCACGCGTCGTGCGCTGATCGGAATTGGGGCGCCCGTCTGCGGGTTTCGGCCGATGCGCTCTTTCTTGGCGCGCACCACGAAATTTCCGAACCCCGAGATTTTGATCTTCTCTCCTTCGGCGAGAACGTCTTTCATCGTATCGAAGACGGCCTCGACGACCTCCGCCGCCTCTTTCTTCGAAAAGCCCCCATCCTTCCCGTAGACGTCATCGATGAGTTCCGCTTTCGTCATGAGCGGGAGAGAACCACAAATCGGTTTGAATCTCAAGGGTTTGGCACAGGGTCAGCGAGAGAAAGTGTGGATTCTCACACATGGGCGCGATTGCTAGCGGATGGTCGCTTCGAAGCGATCGCCTGCAAGTCTCGCGAGTGATGCATGGACTTTGTCGACCCGTTTGTCGGTCAATGTCCCCTCGGGGTCGCGGTATGTCACGCGGAAGGCGAGACTGCGATGCCCGTCCGGGATCTGATCACCCCGATACAAGTCGAACAGCTTGACCGATTCGGCCAGGCCCTTCGACGCCTCTCGGAGCGCGTCGGCGATCTCGCCCGCACTGAACTCGTCGCGTACCAGCATGGCGATGTCCCGCGCCACCGCCGGGTACTTCGGTAGGCCACGTGCCTGCGTCGGGCCAAGCTCTTGGGACAGCGCATGAAGCGCGGGCACGTCGAGCTCCGCATAGATGACTCGGCCGATGAGCCCGAGGTCATCGCCCACATCGGGGTGCATTTCTCCGACGAACCCGATGGGACGCGACTCGAGCGTGACGAGAGCGGATCGCTTCGGATGTAAAAAGCCCGGCATGTCGCCAGGGCTCAGATCGGGTGTTTGGCCAAACACACGCTCGACGATCGCTTCTATGACACCCTTGCCGTCGTACAGATCAAACGATTGGTCGCCGCCGATCCAACTCGAACGTTGGCCAGCCAGCGCTACGGCGAGCACGGTGTCTTCGCGAGGCAGGGCGTCTTCAGCCGGCTGGAACGTGCGCGCGAGCTCGAAGAGCCGGACTTCGGTCGCGCCATGACGCTGGGCGCGTGTCGCCGCCTCGGTGAGACCTGGCAACAACGAAGTTCGCATCACTGCGCGTTCTTCGGACAATGGATTCGCGAGCGCAACGGCATTCGTCGACACGCGCGCCTTGCGTAGGTCATCAACCGACAAGAACCCGTAATTGATAGCCTCGAAGAGGCCGGAGGTGACGGCCGCATCACGCAAGTCATCCACGAATTTGAGGAGGCTCGCGGTGCCCGTCTCGGATGGATGAACACGGGGCACGGCAGTCGGAATCTGTTCGTACCCGCGCACGCGTGCGACCTCTTCGATGAGATCGACCTCGCGACCGAGGTCTGGACGCCAGCTCGGTGCTTCGACGATGATGACATCGTCACTCTGGTCGACGACGCGGCATCCCAGCAACTCGAGGATGCGGAGGCTTTCGTCCTTCGACACCGGAGTACCGAGTAACCGGGCGGCTCGCGCGGGACGGAAATGAATTGATTTGGGTTCATACGCGGCGGCGATGCGATCGACGGCCGTAGTTGCGGCGGCACCACCGCCGAGCTCCGCGATCAGGGCCGCGGCGCTGGCGAGCACACGCGGGACAGCTTCCGGATCAACGCCTCGCTCGAATCGGTGGCTCGAATCGGTTTGCAGGCCAAGACGTCGGGACGTGCGCCGAATCGACCTGGGGTCGAAGTACGCACACTCGATGAGAACGTCCTTCGTGTCATCCTTGATCTCGGTGTCGAGACCGCCCATCACACCGGCCAAGGCGACCGGGCCTTCGCCGTCACAAATCAAGAGGTCATCGTCCGTGAAGGTGCGCTCGACACCGTCGAGGGTTGCCATCTTCTCGCCGGCGGCGGCCCGACGGACGACGATCTTGGAGCCGCTCAGCCTGGCGAGGTCGAAACCGTGAATCGGATGGCCCCACTCGAGCAGGATCAGGTTCGTCGCGTCGACTACGTTCGAAAGCGCTCGGAGGCCAAGGTTGTGGAGCCGGTAGCGGAGCCAGGACGGGGATGAAGCGATTTTGACACCCGACACGAGCGCAGCGCCATACCTAGGGCAGCGATCGCCATCGACGATCTCGATCGAGATCTCGGGGAGTTTCGGTGCGGCGATCGGCTCGCTCTCGGTGTCCCATAGAGACGTGAGCTTCGTGGTCGGCTGGCCGGGCTGGAAGGAGCTGCCGGCGGCAAAGGTTCGGCTGGGTCCGGCCGCCTTGCGAGGCTGGTAGCCAGTGCCGAAAAGGACCCCGATTTCGCGCGCGATCCCAACGTGGCCGAGGCAGTCGGGACGATTGGGAGTGAGGCCGACGTCCAGAATGACATCGTGAAGGTCGAGCGCGTCGGCCACACCGGTGCCCGGAAGCGCGCCGTTGTCCGCGTCGACGACGAAGATCCCCTCGGCCTCCAGGCCGATCTCGAGCTCGGTTTCGCTGCAGATCATGCCGTTGGATTCGACCCCGCCGAGTTTGCGGGGGCCGATCTCCATGCCGTTGGGCAGCACGGCCCCTGAGCGAGCAAACAGAATGCGACCGCCGGGCTCGGGCACGTTCGACGCCCCGCACACGACCTGATGCTCGTCCTCGCCATCGAAGACCGTGACGATGGTCAGCTTGTCCCTCTTGGGATGCGGGCTCTTGGCGCGAACCTCCGCGATCACGACGCCCGATAGGTTGGCGCCCTTTTCTTCCATCGCTTCGACTTCGAGACCCGCAAGGGAAATACGGTGCGCGACCTCGGCGACATCCGCGTCGACGGGACAGAGCTCTTGCAACCACCGAAATGAAACCAGCATTGCCCTTCCTAAAACTGCGACAAGAACCGAACGTCGTTCTCGTAGAGGAGCTTGATATTGGGGATGCCGTACTTGAGCATCGCGATGCGGTCGAGCCCCATGCCGAACGCAAAGCCTGTGTACTTCTCTGGGTCGTAGCCGACGTTCTCGAATACGACGGGGTGAATCATACCGCAGCCGAGGATCTCCATCCAACCGGTGCCTTTGCAGACGCGACACTCTGCGGTGCGCGCGCGGTCGCCTTCCCACGCGCGGCAGAAGACGCAGCTCATGTCGACTTCGCCACCGGGTTCGACGAACGGGAAATAGCTTGCGCGAAAGCGAACCGCGATGTGTTCGTCGAAGAGACGGCGAAGAAACAATGTGAGCACGCCTTTGAGCTCGGCGAAGGTGACGTCCTCGTCGACGAGGAAGCCCTCGAGTTGGAAGAACATCGGCGAGTGGGTGGCGTCGTCGTCGCGCCTGTAGACGGCGCCCGGTGACACGATCGCCAGCGGAGGTTCCCGCTTCAGCATTTCGCGGATTTGAACCGTCGACGTCTGGGTACGCAGCAGGACGCTTTCCGCGTCGGAGGAGCGGTTGCCCTCGATGAAAAAGGTATCGTGCTCGTCCGTTGCGGGGTGGTCTGGAGGGAAGCCAAGCTTGTCGAAGCAGTTTTCATAGAGCTCGACCTCCGGGCCGTCGGCGATGTCGAAACCGAGCGAAACGAAGATCTGGAGTACCTCGTTGCGGACACGCGTGATGGGGTGCAGCCGGCCCGGCATCTGCCAGCGACCGGGCAAGGTCACATCGAGCGCGGGACCAGTGAGCTCCGCTTCGCGAGCGCCGCGATGAATGGCCTGGAGGGCATCGTCGAAGGCTGCCTGCACCTCTTGCTTGAGCGCGTTGGCGGCCTGGCCGAGCTCACGGCGGCGGTCGCCAGGCAACTTCGGCATGAGCTTGAGGAGCTTGGTCAGCTCGCCTTGCGGCCCCACGTAGCGCGCGTTGATCAGTCGGAGCTCGGGCTCGTCGCCCGCGGCGCGCAAGGCCTCCGCGTAGGCGCCGCGGATATCGGCAAGCCCATCCTCGAACGTCTGAACCGCATCAGGCTCTGCCATCGCGCGTCCCGAGCGTCTTAATCGATGGCGTCGACGACGGCTTTGAAACCGCCTGGATCGGCGACCGCAATCTCTGCGAGCACCTTGCGATCGAGTTGGATGTTCGAGCGCTTGAGGCCCGCGATGAACTGGCTGTAGTTGAGGCCGTTGATGCGCGTCGCAGCATTGATGCGCGTGATCCACAGGCGGCGGAAGTCACGCTTTCTGGTGCGGCGATGCCGGTATGCGTCCTCCCACGCGTTGTGGACCTGTTCGATTGCGACGTGAAAGGCCTTGCGGCGTGCGCCGTAGTAACCTTTCGCGTGCTTGAGCAACCGATTGCGGCGGCGTCGGGCTTTGAAGCCTCTTCTTACTCTAGGCATCTGCGTTCTCCTTAAAAGTCTTAGAGCTCGTAAGGAACCAAACGCCGGATGCGTGCTTCGTCGCTAGGATCGACCATGGAGTTCTTCTTGAGCTTCCGAAGTCGATTGGCGGACTTGCCACGCATCATGTGCTGCTTGCCGGCCGTGGAACGACGAATCCGCCCCCCACCCGTGGCCTTAAACCGCTTCGCGGCAGCACGCTTTGTTTTCATTTTAGGCATTTGACTGTCCTCACTTGAAGCTCCCCAGCCAGCGGCAACCGCGGCGGGAGAGCGGAGAGGACGCTGTTTAGCGCGGTGCGGGAGGCAGTCAAGCGGGGGGGATTACGGGGCTAATCCGTGGCCGGAGACCGAGAGCTGGGGGCGAGCGCCCAGACCCGGAGGGCCGGGCCGATGTCTGCGTTCCTGAATGTCTATGTCCCGCAAATGCCCTCCGGGACCTGGCATTCAAACACATCTTCCCAGCCGGTGAGCAGAATCGCCGAGGGCATACAGTAGCAGGCCTCAGGATTCGAGGGGTGGTAGGTGCAAGAAGGGGAAGCCCCATGGGCGACACACCGGAGTTTGTGCGGTCAGCGGGAGAGTAGCTGCACGACCTCGGCTAGGCGTGCCTCGGTGTGCTCTCCGGCGATGATTCCCAGCCGCTCCCCAGCGGCCCCGAACACCCCTACCGAAATCGTTGCGCCTGCTGGGAAGCCCAAGTCTGAATACACCCTGCCCTTCCAGTCGCAAAGG